>NZ_AP027923.1:0-300000 GCF_030296835.1 Pseudoalteromonas sp. MM1
GTAGCGAGTATAGAGTGGCACAAAAGCAAGTATTTGAAACCCAATGGCAGGGGCGTCCGTAACTATGTTTAGTACTAAGCTTCGCATAGTATTTATGTTTGTTGTGATGCTTATTGCATCAGCGCTTATTGCTAATCATTTTACAGGGCGAGTGTTTAATTATCACGACCCGATAGGTGAAGTTAGGCGTATTTACAACGATTTAAACGTAACTCAGCCAAGTAAGCCATTAGTTAAATCACAACCCGAAAGCCCTAAAAAAACGCCTGCGAGCAGCTCTTTTGTACCTGCGCGTAATCACTCGCCTCAAGCAGATAAAACACAATGTACAGATATATCTTTAGGCGAGGTAAAATATAAACGTAACGGCGATATATACACTTGGACCGATAAGGCGGGAGTTGCGCATTTTAGTGATACTAAGCCTAACTTTGCGGTATCTAAGTACGAAAGTAATTTTGCTGAGCCACTGGATTATTTTGACCTTACTTTAAAGACACCTAATTTACCCCCTTCATTTAGGCAAAAGCTTCAGATAAAACTTAATACCGTATTTAAGGTGTATGGACAAATTATTGGTGCGCATGCCTTAAAAAAAGTAAAGCTAAATTTAACGGTATTACCTAATCGTAGGGCTTATAACGCCGTTATTAGGAACAATGGCGGCAATCCAGAAAATACAGCAGGGATGTATTTTCATGCAACTAACTCTGCGTTTATTAATTTTAGTGGCGAACAAAACACCATGAGAACGGCAGTCCACGAAGCAGTACATGCCATTAATAAAGCAGTTTTAGGGTACACGCCTAGGTGGTTAAATGAAGGGGTTGCTGAGTATTTTGAGTTTACCCATAACAATATGCAAACTGCTATTGTAGAGCCAAATCAAACCTGGGTACGCAATAATAAGTTTACTAGAAACGTGTTTAGACTTAATCGGTTAACGGGGTTAAATGATACGTGGCAAAAAAGCGACAGTAGTATGCTTTACGCTAGTAGCTGGGCTGCAATTTATTTTTTAATGGATACCCAATCAGGCAGAATATTACTTAAAAATATTATGCTGGCAGAGCAGAAAAATCCCTGTAACAAGCTTTCGAAAGATCAATTAAACGCGATGTTATTTAAACATTTTCCTGCATTTAATCATGACTATTCAAAATGGTTAAAAATGCCATTTAAGCCACATAAATTTTAGTTTTTTGTTAGACGCGCATTGCTTTGGTTTAAAAGCAGGCTTTTACGGTGTTAATTTATTAAATAATGAGAAGCTGCGCTTCTAACGTGAGCAAGCTCGACGTCTACAAGCGCGATATAAAATCGCGCCTACACACCACATCCACGTCAGCGTAAATTTAACCTTGTAGACGCGCATTGCTTTGGTTTAAAAGCAGGCTTTTACGTTGTTAATTTATTAAATAATGAGAAGCTGCGGTTCTAACGTGAGCAAGCTCGACGTCTACAAGCGAAATTAACCACAGAGAAGTAAAGGAGCAGTGAATAACTAATCCCTAGGTTTCTTCTGTATATCGCTAAGCGCCTCTGTGTCCTAGGTGGTGCAATTAATGAGAAGCTGCGCTTCTAACGTGAGCAAGCTCAACGTCTACAAGCGAAATTAACCACAGAGAAGTAAAGGAGCAGCACAGGAGCAGTGAATAACTAATCGCCGTGTTTTCTCTGTGTAGCGCTAAGCGCCTCTGTGCCCTCGGGGTGGTGCAATTAATGAGAAGCTGCGCTTCTAACGTGAGCAAGCTCGACGTCTACAAGCGAAATTTACCACAGAGAAGTAAAGGAGCAGTGAATAACTAATCCCTGTGTTTTCTCTGTGTAGCGCTAAGTGCCTCTGTGCCCTCGGTGGTGCAATTAATGAGAAGCTGCGCTTCTAACGTGAGCAAGCTCAACGTCTACAAGCAAAATTAACCACAGAGAAGTAAAGGAGCAGAACAGGAGCAGTGAATAACTAATCCTTGGGTTTCTTCTGTATAGCGCGAAGTGCCTCTGTGCCCTCGGTGGTGCAATTAATGAGAAGCTGCGCTTCTAACGTGAGCAAGCTCGACGTCTATGAGCGCGGTATAAAATTGCGCCTGTATATTAGTGCCTTTCTTTGTGTTTTTTACTCTGAGTAATTTATTTAAGTTTTAGTAACAATAAACGTAAACTTTTTAGTTGCGGTGGTGTCATAAAAAGAGTTGCTTTTTATTGTTCGTTACAAATAAATAACGTGTTGGCTGGTTGCAAAATGAGCGCAAAGCTGTTGCCAGCGGTGCAGTGTGGTGCGCTGCGCTTACCAGTAGTTCATTAAATTTTAACATTGATTGCGTTGTGCATTTAATTAACGCAACCTAGTATTAAAGATTGACAGTACACACCCAAACAAAACATAATATTAACATTGGCTACACTTAAAAAGCATTTTGCCTAATTGTATTGCGTAAACTGGTTAAAGGAGGGAAGTATTATGAACAAATTACTCATTGTATGCACTGTTACTGCTGCAACTTTGTATGTGTTTAAAAACGATTTGACCACCTTAGCTCAGAATACCCTATCCAACTCTATAACTAACACCACGGCTGTGCAGCCTGCTCAACCTCTGGTGGTAGATATAAAAGCAATGCCTACCAACCCCGATACAACTAATCAAAAAGGCGCAGCCCTTACTGAGCAAATAGTAATTACGCCACAAGAAGTGGGTGAATACTCTGAGCTAGAAGGCGGTGTTAATACACAAAATACGGTTGATTTGGCCCAGTCAGAGCAAGTGTTTTTAAATAAAGTGCAAAGTAGTTTTGCTGAAAAGTCGTTATTTTTATATAGCTTTGAATGTAAACAAAACGATTGTAATGCGGGTATTGTAGCAACCGACGGCCAACCAAAACACGAAGACATAGCCGGCGTGTTAGCCGATTTATCGGCGTCGGAGGAGTTTGCTAATCACTCTGTGCAATTAGCGGGTGTGGCGGTTAATAATGATGGTATTTTGCAATACGATTTAAACATTAAAAATATGCCTCACGAATAAAAAACGTTTAAACAAACAGCGGCTTTATAGCCGCTTTTTTGTGCCTGTAACTCATTTATAATTGCTTTATTTAATACAAAGCCTAAAAGGGCAGTTATACCAATCCGTAATAATGTTAAACGTGTCACTATCTGCGTTAAAAAAATCATGTTTACGACTGCATTGATGCAGAGGGTAGAGCAATGCAGGAGCAATTTTAAGTAGCGAATTTTTCCTCGCTATCAACACGTTTTGTTCCCTTAAACTACCTATTAATTATATTTAGCTAATCTTTTGTTTTCATGTTTTTAGCGCGTTCTTCTGCATCTATTAAGGCCTGAGATTTAGGCGCTTTCTTTTTTTGCTCTATAACGGGCTTTTTGTCTGAGTTTGGGTCCCAGCTTTCATCTAGCGAAAGGTTTGCAAACGGGTTGTTTGCATCAGCTTGCTTAGGCGAACTCTCGGGGGCTGGCGCTGATTGAGCAGGTTGTGCCTCGTGAGCTGTGTTTATTGGTGTATCTAACCTTGGTTCGTTATCCGGTTTTACTGAAGCTGCTGTTTGTGCGCTTTCTTTGTTTGCTTTTAAGGGCGCATCAGGATCGTAGGTACGAATTTCGGGCTCTTTAAAGTCGTGTTCGCCATTAAACGTGGTTTGCTCAAGCGCGCTATTGTCATTAGTCTCATGCAAGTGCGCGCTGGTATCTGGCTCTGTTATAGGGTTACTTGGCGCGGCAGGTTCGTTTATAAGCGTTGACTCTTGCGGTTTAACTTCTTCAATAGGAGCTGCTTTTGGAGTTTCAGCCGCACTGCTTTGAGGCTTACGCGTGCGCTTAACCGTAGGCGCATCAGGGTCAAACTCTCTCACTTCGGGCTCTGCAAAACCGTTTGCATTTTGTATACGCGCTAAGGTGTTTTTAGCGGCGGCTTCAAACTCGGCAGTGTTTGGCTCTGGCGCTACTTTTTTAGGTTCAGGTGTTGGTGTATCTTCTTCTGGTTTAGCTTGCTGTGGCTCAACCTCTGTTGCAGGCGCCTTGGCAGGCATTGCCTCGCTTATTGGCGCATCAGGGCTCTCAGGCTCGCTCGGGGCCGAAATCGTTGGCACAACTGGTTTTGAAAGTTCATCACTTGGGGCTGGAGCCGTTTTGGGTGGTGCTACTTGCGCTGCGCTTTTGTTGTTATTTTTTGGAGCTGTAGCCGGTGGAGCAATAGGTGGCTCGGGCTTATTTTGCTTAGCGCGGCGTAAACGTATAACTACCATTGCGCCAATTAATACCACAATAAGCAGTAGTAAACTTGGTAACAGTAATGAACTTGGCGGCTCTGCGGCAGGCGCAGGTATAACTACTGGCGCAGGTTTTGGCGTAGTATTAACCGTTGGCTGCTCAGTTTTAGGCTCTGTTTTTAGAGCCGTTGAAGATGCTGGTGGCTGCGCTTTTGTTTGGGTAACTTGGGGTGTTAACTCGCTGCTGTTAGGCGCAAGCTCGGTTGTAGGCGTACTTGGTGTATCTTTTTGTGTATTAATAGGTGCAGGCTCATTAATTTCTGAGTTTTGCTCGCTAATTTGGTTAGCGGGTTGAGTAGATGTTGTGGCCTTGCTCGCACTTTGTTTTATGGCTTCTTCTGCTGCATTTATTTGCTCAAGCAGCGCTTGCTCTTGCTCAGGAGTAAGCGCAGACGGTTCAGGCTCTTGTTCAACAACTTGGGGCGCTATAGGTTTTGTTTGTACTTGCTTAGGTTTATTACAGTTTCTTTTAAAATCCCGTGAGGCCTTTCGGTACTGTTGGCTGGCTTTATTATTACTGTACTGCTGCATTTCTTGTTTTATTAAAATGCACATGGCTTCGTTATAGGCGGCACTTTGGCTGCTGTAAAATAAAGCAAAGCAAAAAATAAGTTGAGAGAGTCTGGTAATCATAAAACACGGCACTTAAGTATCAATAGTTTGATTTTAAGCGCAAAATAAAAATATATCTAGGCTATAGCTTAGGGCGTGTTGATTTTTGTGGATTGAAATTTGTTCAATCTAGGGGCGATTAAATCGCGGTGCGAGGTTTGTAACCTAGTGAGATAAGTACAAACCATCCAACAACACGCCCTAGTTAGTCAATCACCATTAGGCTGCGGTATTCATCGTAAGCAAATTGGTCGGTCATGCCACTTATATAATCTTGAATGAGCCTACAGCGATAGTAAAACTCGTAAGCGGCAAAGTGGTCTGGCTCTTCTTGCATGGCATCAATGGCGTGTTGGTAGCTATTTAAGTGTTTTTTAGAAAGCTTTTTAATCAGCCGCGATTCGATTAATAAGCGTGAATCGCCATTGAGTGCGCGTTTAAAGTCGTCGCTATTAAGTTGTAGCAGTGGTTTATAACAATCGAGCAGGCCGTTAATTATGCGATAGCCTTGTAGCTCGAGTTTTTCTACCTCTTTGTGAGAAAACACATGCTTAAGCGCAACTTGTTTTAGGGTTTTAGTAACGGCGTGTAAGTGGCTGCTATCTTCTAGTAGGGCTTGGTTAAAATCGCCATGGTAAATAGGTTCAATGTGCTCTATAAAACGCTTAGCGGCGTGGTTTACAAGCGGGTGAAGCAAAGCTACACGCAGGTAAATAAAAAATTCGCTATTAAAATTATAAGGCTGCGCGTTGGCGCGCTCTAGCGCGTAATCAACTGCTTTATTTACAAAGTTTAGGTGTTCGGTGTCGTCAATGGTTAGGTTTATTAGGGCTTTTTTATATTCACTTTTTAACTGTTGGCAAAGCAGCTCGGTGGTTATTATGTCTTTTTCTACGGCGTCTTCTATGTCGGCTAGGCAATACGAAATATCGTCGGCAGCTTCCATAATATAACTTGCTGGGTGGCGGCAATATGGCTCTATAACTAGCTCGTTTTGTAATGCCTCTACAAAGGTTTTTTCGCTGTAGTAGTAACCTACTTTTTTCATTAAGTAGTTTTTATTTTGTGGTATGTCTTTTGGGTTTAAGCCTGCAGGGCGGGTGTATTTTAAAATGCCTGCACTTTGGCAATAGGTTAAGTTTAAGCCCAATAATGAATGAATTATACGTATGCCTTGCGCGTTACCTTCAAAGTTACAAATATCGTGCGCTAAGTGTTTAAAAATAACCCCTATGCCGGTATTTTGCTCTTGGCAGCGCGCAGGTGTAACGCTTGCTAAATTGTTATTAAACCAGTGGTTTATTGCGGCTTCACCAAAATGCCCAAAGGGTGGGTTGCCTATATCGTGCATTAGGCAGGCCATTTCTACTAGGCTTTCAAGCGGGCGTTCTAGCCCTTTTAAGCCAAACTCGCTTTGTTGCTCAAAACTTAAATTAGCAAAAATACGCTGTACTATAAAACGGCCAACTTGCTGAACTTCTAGTGAGTGAGTTAAGCGCGAGCGCACCGCTGCGTTACGCTCTAGCGGAAAAACCTGGGTTTTTTGCTGCAGGCGGCGAATAGCGGCACTGTTAATTATGCGCCCGCGGTCGCTTTCCATTGCCATTTGCAAATTTGCGGTGGTGCGATACATACGCGCTGGGGTTATTTTTTTACTAAAGTCGATCATGGTTTCTCCGTGAATAGCGCGCTGCGTCATTGATATTTAATAAACTGGGTTTAATCTAGCAGTTTGTATCATAAAGTAACAACTTGCTTTAAAATAATTTTTTTGCATTTAAGGTAGTAAAAATGAAGCTGTGGATTTTAAAGGTAATGTTGTTTTGCCTTGCTTTAGGGACGAATAGCGCGTTTGCCGCGAAAGAGCAAACCGTTGTACTTATATCAATAGATGGCATGCGTTGGGATTACATAGAAAAACACGGCGCGCCTAATTTAAAAGCAATGGCTGCTAAAGGTGTTCGCGCACAAAAGTTGATGCCTGTTTACCCAACTAAAACATTTCCTAATCATATTTCTATTATTACTGGGTTGTTGCCGGTAAATCATGGCATTGTTGATAACAAATTTTGTGACAAAGCACGTAAAAACGAGTGTTATAGCATGGGTAAAGCGCAAAACGACAGCACTTGGGTCAGCGGCATTCCACTTTGGAATTTAGCTAAAATGCAAGGCTTAAAGTCTGCTACTTATTTTTGGCCTGAGTCTGATGCACGCTTTAACGGTATGACGCCCGACTATTATTTTCATTATTCTAAATACAGTGACTACCAAAGCCGCGTTGATCAAATAATTCAATGGCTAAGCTTACCTAAAGCGCAGCGCCCGCGTTTTGTGGCAAGTTATTTTTCGCTGGTTGATAGTATGGGGCATGAGTTTGGGCCAGACGCACCACAAACCCGCGATGCAGTTAAGCAATTAGATGAACTAATGGGGCAACTGCAAGCACGATTGAGTAAATTAGAGCAAGATATTAACCTTGTTATTGTGTCTGATCACGGTATGGCGCATGTAGATCCTAAGCAAAGTATTGATATTGCAACTTTACCTAAAAGCGATAACTTTATAGTTAAAAATACCGGCCCGCGTTTACTTATTTATGCAAAACCTGGGGTATCCAGTGCGCAAATTGCAACTTACAAGCAAGCATTACAGCACGCAGCAAACGGCCGATATACGGTGTTAAATGACCAGCAATTGGCGGATTATCATTACAATAAAGGCACGCGTGTAGGGGACATTGTTGCGCAAACGAATGCACCTGCTGTGTTTACTAATGAGGGCAAAGCGATGTACTTAGGTACACATGGCTATGCCTATACCGATGATATGGCGGCTACGTTCATTGCGGTAGGGCCTGCTTTTAAACAGGGGTTAAGCCTTGAAAAAGTAAGCAATCTTGATATTTATCCTGTACTTGCAAAAGTAATGGGGCTTAAGCTGTTAAATAAAGTAGATGGCGATGGTAAAACACTTATGCCAGCTATTAAGCAAAAAATAGTAGTGCATTAAAAAAGAGCGCCAAGGCGCTCTAAAGGGAATAAGACTAACTTGGCTTATTTAAAATTAGCGATACTTGTTTTTGTATCGGTAACGGTACGAATAGCGTACGCTTGGCCAGTTACACCAAAGGCTAAGCCATTTACGCTCCAATTAGGGTTAGAGAAGTAATCGTACTGTGTTGCGCTACCGTAAACATGCGGGTAGGCCATAATGCTAGCAAATTCGTTTTGCACGCCATGACCCATACCATCAACATACACACCGCCCGAGGTATCACCTTGTTTGCGTGAGTGCGCTAAGCCTTGGTTGTGGCCCAGCTCGTGTACAAACGTAGTTGCGCCACAATCAATAGCCGTAATTGAGTACATGCGGTCGCTCATTGAGCTGTATAAATTACCGTTTGTACCTTGGCCAACCCAAGCTAAACCACACGAGATTAAACCATTGCCCGCACTTTGGCCGGTACCAAGTACAGCCACCATGTCGGCTTTCCAGCTAGTGCGTAAACCATCTACGTAGCTGCTGTTAGTCACTGCATCTAACCAATCTTCAGACGGTGTAATTGCGTAATCGCCTAGGTTTTCTGTGCCGGCTAAACGCAGCGTAATGTCTACCCCATTTTGGCTATAAACCTGGTTACTAAATGCGATCAGCTGGTTTATTTTGGTATTTATATTACTCGTAGCTGCGGCCGATTGGTCGGTATATAAAATACCAATATCAATCGTTACTGCCTGTGCTGCACTGGTTGCAAATAGTGCGCTGGCAATGGCTGCCGTAGTGATTAGTTTTTTCATTTTTGTATTTCCTTACTTATGTAGTGGTTGGAAGTTTTACTGCTGATTTAGTTGGGTTACTGCGTGTTGGGTTGTTCAGTTTTTTTTGGGGCAAACATATCTATGGTTTTATCTGTTTTTGGTGTGGGCGCATCTACGTGATGCTCTATGTGGCTTTTATATAAATCACGTTTTGCTGCTATCCAGCCATATTTACCTTTACTTTCAAAAACGTAATTGCCGCTAGGTGCGGTAAATTGCCCATAAATTGCATCGTTTCCTACGGTCATTACCGTGGTGTGTAGTTGGCCATTGGCACCTATTACTTGACCAAATATGCTTTTATCGCCATTGCTAGCCTCTGATAGTGAAGTAATTTCGGCGCTGTAGGTTTCGGCAGTTTGCGGAATTGAAATATCAAATGAGTCGCCAGTTTCAAGCGTTTGCAACGTGTTTAGGTCAAACTCTATGTAGGCTTCGTTGTTTAAATCGCTTGGTAGCACCTTGGCGTTGGTAAGTACCTCTTTGGCTTTTGCTGATACCTTGTTAATGGCTTCAAATTGGCTGCTTTGCGCGGGTGCCTCAATCGTTTTAGGCTGCACGTTAACAGGATCTTTACTCATATCTATAGGCTGCGGTGCTTTTTTATTTGCTGCAAATTGAGAGTCAACGGGCACTATATCCACTGCAACGGGCGCCGTTACTTGCTGAGGTTTTTCGGTATTAAATAACAGCTTATAAATGGCAAATGCAGATAGTCCAAGGGCAACAATTATTAAAAGAGCGCGTTTCATTTGTTTCTCTTATGGGTTTTTTAGTTAACTAATTGTTATGTTTTATATCATATGGAGAATTAGATCAAGTTAGTGTTGGTAGTGCAAAAGTATTAATTGCTTGTATTGTAAATGGTTGTAAATAAAGAGTTTACCTATAATGGTTTTTGTTTTTTTGAGTTTTAAGGATGGGTTTTTACAGGGTTTTAGCGGTGTGCAAGCGTAAGCGGATAATTATTTTTGTTTTTAATTTAGCAATGAAAGGTGTGATCTTTATTTTAAAAAAAATTTTAAAATAATGAATTTTTTTCACGCTTAATAGCGTAAGCGCTAATTGCAAAGCATAAATAGGCAACGTATGTTGTGGGCTTAAAAATCTAAATTTAAGAGGGATTTTATGACGTTTTCCGATCAGCTGCTTAATCGAGCAACCGCTGGGTTAGTGGCTGTTATTATTGGTTTTTCAAGTTCCATTGCGCTTATTTATCAAGTTGTTATAACCCTTGGCGGCACGCCCGATTTAGTTGCAAGCTGGCTTTTAATGCTAGGGCTGGTAATGGGCATAACCACGATTGGGTTGTCGTATTATTATAAAGTACCGGTTTTAATTGCGTGGTCTACCACTGGGGCGGCGTTACTTATTTCCAGCGCGCAGGGCTACCATTTAGGTGAAGCCATTGGTGCATTTATGTTTGCCGCTACCTTGGTTTTTGTGTCGGGGGTTACCGGTTGGTTTGAAAAAATAATGAACCGTATTCCAAGCGAACTTGCCTGTGCCATGCTGGCAGGCGTATTGGTCACCTTTGGTATAGATGTATTTAATTTTATGAATGAGCTACCCCTGGTTATAGGCTTGATGGTGCTTATGTATTTTTTAGGAAAACGTTTTTTTGCGCGTTTTGCCATGCTAAGCGTATTAATTGCAGGCGTGCTACTGGCCTGGCAAATGGGCCATATTGATACCGGCGCCATTCATTGGAAAATAAGCGAGTTTACATACATAGCGCCAGTGTTTAATTTGCAAGCGTGTATAAGTATTGGCTTACCACTTTATATAGTGACCATGACCTCACAAAACTTACCAGGTATTGCTGTATTAAAGGCTCATAATTATAAAGCGCCTATCTCAGCTACACTTAATGTAACCGGTTTTATTAATATTTTAACGGCTCCGTTTGGTACGTACTCTATTAATTTAGCCGCTATTACCGCCGCTATTTGTATGAGCGACGAGGCCGATAAAAGCCCCGATAAACGCTATTGGGCAAGTATTGCCGCAGGCGTATTTTATATTGTTATGGCGCTTTGTGCGGCAACGCTTGTTGGCTTAGTGGCAAGTTTACCGCAAGCATTAATTTTAGCCTTAGCGGGTATTGCGTTGTTTGGCACCATTGCTAACAGCTTGCAACAAGCGTTAAGTTCAGCCCAATATACCGAGGCAGCAATAGTGACGTTTTTGGTAACTGCATCTGACTTAACTATGCTGTCGGTGGGTTCTGCATTTTGGGGAATTATTGCTGGGGTGTGTACGCTGATGATCACTCGTAAAGGTTAAAGCAATGCGCGTCTACAAGATTAAATTTTACACTGGCGTGGAATGTAAGCCGTAGCCGCGATTTTATATCGCGCTTGTAGACGTCGAGCTTGCTCACGTTAGAAGCGCAGCTTCTCATTAATTCCACCACCGAGTACACCGAGGCGCTTGGCGCTACACAGAGAAACACGCGTAACGTTTAGTTAGTTTTCTAGGTATTCGCCTTCGTTTCTCTGTGGTGAAACAATCACTTTATACCTAGGTAAAAGCGTTGCTTTTAAAACGCCAGCAAGCTGCGCGTCTACAAGATTAAATTTTACACTGGCGTGGAATGTAAGCCGCAGCCGCGGTTTTATATCGCGCTTGTAGACGTCGAGCTTGCTCACGTTAGAAGCGCAGCTTCTCATTAATTCCACCACCGAGGACACTTAGGCGCTTGGCGCTACAAAGAGAAAGCACCCGTATTGTTTAGTCACTTTTCCAGATATTCTCCTTCGCATCTCTGTGGTGAAACGATCACTTTATGCCAAGGTAAAAGCGTTGCTTTTAAACGCCAGCAAGCTGCGCGTCTACAGGGATCATTCAGCTCTGCTGTTAAGGCTCAATGTAGGCGCGATTTTATATCGCGCTTGCTCACGTTAGAAGCGCAGCTTCTGATTAATTCCACCACCGAGGACACTTAGGCGCTTCGCGCTGCACAGAGAAACACGCGAAACGTTTAGTCACTTTTCTAGGTATTCGCCTTCGCATCTCTGTGGTGAAACGATCAGTTTATGCCTAGGTAAAAGCGTTGCTTTTAAAACGCCAGCAAGCTGCGCGTCTACAAGATTAAATTCTACACTGGCGTGGAATGTAAGCCGTAGCCGCGATTTTATATCGCGCTTGTAGACGTCGAGCTTGCTCACGTTAGAAGCGCAGCTTCTCATTAATTCCACCACCGAGTACACCGAGGCGCTTCGCGCTGCACAGAGAAACACGCGAAACGTTTAGTCACTTTTCTGGGTATTCTCCTTCGCATCTCTGTGGTGAAACGATCAGTTTATGCCAAGGTAAAAGCGTTGCTTTTAAACGCCAGCAAGCTGCGCGTCTACAAGATTAAATTCTACACTGGCGTGGAATGTAAGCCGTAGCCGCGAAGCCTGCTCGCGTAAAATTGGCTATGGCAGTTAATAAATGCTTATTTTACAATAAAAAAGCGGTGTAAAATTTAACACCGCTTTTTTACGTTAAAGCAACAATGATGTGTTTAAAGCATTGGCTTTAGTACATCATATAAAGCGTTAATGTGATCGTCTCTGTCGTTTAAAGCGGCTATGTAACGGTATTTTTCGCCGCCGGCATTTTCAAATATTTCGCGGTTTTCTTCTTCAAGCTCTTCGAGTGTTTCTAGGCAATCGGCGCTAAAAGCAGGGCTTAAAATTGCTACGTCGGTAATGTTTTCATCCGGTAACGATGCAAGCGTAGCGTCGGTGTATGGCTTTAGCCATTCGGCTTTACCAAAGCGGCTTTGAAAAGTGCTAATTACTTTATCTTTATCAAGGCCTAGTTTTTCAACCACTAGGCGCGTGGTTTGCAAACATAGGCAGTGGTAAGGGTCACCTCTATCTAAAAATAGCTTTGGCATACCGTGATATGAAAAAACCAGTTTTTGTGGCATGCCGTTCTTTTCTAAATCTTCACTTATGCTGCTTGCTAATGAGTCTATGTATGCGGTGTTTTTGTGATAACCATTTACAAAATGTAGCTCGGGCACCCAGCGCCATTTTTGTAATACTCTTGATACGGCATCAAATGTTGAGCCGGTGGTAGGGCTAGAGTATTGCGGGTAAAGCGGCAATACAATGATGCGGGTTAGGCCTTTATCGCGCAGCTGCTCAAGGCCTGCTTCTATTGAAGGGTTACCGTAACGCATGGCCATAACAACTTCGGTATTGGTATAACCTTGCTCTTGAAGTAGGGTGTTTAGTTTGTCGCGTTGCTGGCGGGTAATATGCGTTAGCGGCGAGCCGTTTTCGGTCCAAATACTTTCGTATAGTTTTGCTGAGCGCTTAGGGCGAATACGCAAAATTATACCGTGCAGTATTATCATCCACACCAAACGCGGAATTTCTACTATGCGAGGGTCTGATAAAAACTCACGTAAGTAGGTCCGCAGTGCTGCTGGGGTTGGCGCGTCTGGACTGCCTAGGTTGGTAAGTAAAATGCCCGTTTTTTGATTAAAACGTCCGTCGTGGGGATTGTCAGTAACAGCAGAAAATCGCGACACGGTGTGCTCCTTAAAGCAATGTGATACCAATTAGCAATAATACTTAATCATTTTGCGGGCTTAAACGTGTTGCTATCTGTGTTTAAAAATTCTCATTTACGACTGCATGGATGCAGAAGGCAAAGCAATGCAGGAGCAATTGCCGAGAACAACTAAATAGCGAATTTTGCCTAGCTATCAACACGTTTTTCCATCCTCAAAATAAATCACTTAATTAAGCGGATTGGTATTAAACAGTTTAAAATTTATACCCGGATTAACAGGTACCTGTTTGAATTAGTTTAGCTTATTTACGGTAATTGTAACGGAAAAAACCATGGTTTAGATCAATCATTTAGCGCTTTTTACCATTATTCTAAATGGGGTCGGTTTTTTGGCTTCTAGCTGTTGTAGTTTATCAATAGATTTTTTACCAAATACATGGCCTTTGGGTAACAGCATAATTCCGCTATGGCTGTGTAACGTATGGCCTAAAATCATATTAGCTTTTAGCTCTTTGGCGCTGCATATAACAATAGAACCCGCATTATTAAGTTGCTCGTTTAATTTGCTATGGCTTGCTTCAAGTGCGCGTACAATTTTAGGGTGGTAAAAGGTGCCGCTGTACAGTTTAACGCTTTCGAGGGCATCGCTGTGGCGTTCTTTGTCGGTGGTACTTTGGCTTTGTTCAAAGGCGTTCCAATAATCGCGGGCTACACTAAGTACCATAGCGCCAATAGGAATATCGTTCCCGGCTAGACCCTTTGGTAAACCGTTACCGTTAAAACGCTCATATTGATGATAAATTGCATCTGATACATCGTGTAAGTGTATAGCAGGCATAAGCATTAATTGTGCAGTGCTAGGGTGCGTATAAAAGGCTTTTCGTTGTTGCTCGTTTAGCCGGCTTACTGGCTTTTTATAAAGCTCTGGGTCCATGGCTAGTAAGCCTATTTGCGCTAAATAACCTGCCATGGGGGCTAAATCTATACTTTTTTGCGATAAGTTTAAATACAGTGCTATTTGGGTACAAGTATCGGCAATTTTTTGTGCTCTGTTGCCATCTAAATAAGGATTAGCGTTTATAAAGTTATAAAGCAGCTCTACGGTGGCTTTGTGTTCGTTTTTTTCGCGCTCGTTAGCGTCTTCTAGTTGCTTAAGTACCTGTTTAATTTGTTTGGTGCGCTTTTCTACTCGTTGCTCTAACGAGTTATTTAATTCGATAAGCTCTTTATTTTGCTGTTTTACTTGCAGCTCAAGTTGTTTGTTTTGTTTTTTTAGTTGAAATTTTTCTATGCTGTCGTTAATGCTGCGCAAAAGCATATCGTTTTGCCATGGCTTTTGTATGTAGCCGTTAATTTGCGCTAGGTTAACAGCGGCGAGGGTGGTTTCTATTTCGGCGTAGCCTGTTAATAAAATACGTTGTGTTTCGGGGGCTTTGTTACGGGCTTGCTCTAAAAATTGCGCGCCATTCATGCTGGGCATTTTCATGTCGCTAATGATTAAGCTAAATTCGTAATTGTTTAAAAGCTCAAGCGCTTGCACTGGGCTTTTGCAGGTCATAAAACTAAAGTTATTATTTTTTAATAAGGAGGTGAGTGAGCGCAGAACAATTTCGTCGTCATCAACACAAAGTACATCTACGGCAGTGATTGAATGTGCAGGCTCTGCAGGTTTGGTCATAATGCTACCTTTTAAAATAATAAGCATAGCTTAAAAATTGCCCCTAGTTTGCATAATTACGTATGGCAAACTAAACGTTATACATGGATACGTATTTATGGAGCGAAAGGATGAGCACATTAACCGACGATTACAAACAAGCTTTTTTAGATGAGCAACATAAACGCATAGCTGCAGAGCAATTGCTTGCTGATAAAAGTCAATTGTTAGTTGTGTTAAACGGCGAACTAACCAAAAATGTTGCTGAGCTGTCTTTGTATCAGCAAATGTTTGTTCAGGCCAACAAAATGGCAAGTGTGGGTGCTTTGTCTTGCAGTATTGCGCATGAAATAAATAATCCGCTTGCTTATGTAATAAGTAATATAGAAAGCTTGCAGTATGTGAGTCCTCTTTTATCTAAATCTCTTCACTATAACGAGCAGTTTTTAAGCGGCCAATTAAATGCAGGGCAATTTAAAAACGTGTTAGTTGACTTAAAAAAACAATACGAACTAGCTTGGAATGGACACCAAATATACTCGCAGTTGAGCGAAAGCCTAGACGGCTTAAAACGCATAAAACAAACCGTGCATAATTTGTTAAATCTAAGCCAATTTACAAGTACCCACAACAAGCAATATTTAGATGTAAGCGAGGTTGCAGGCTCTGCATTAGATGCATTGCAAGGGCAGCTTAAATACTGCGAAATAAAAACCAATTTTGAGCAGGTGCCACTTATTTGGGGCGAGCCGTCGTCTATTCATCAAATTTTTGTAGAGTTATTATTAAATGCTCAGCACGCATGTGAACATGAATTAGAAAAAGGCACCATTATTGAAATAAGCGTGAGGCAGCAAAATGAGGGGGTATGTATAAAAGTGAAAGATAACGGTTGTGGAATGGATGAACATACCCAAGCACACTTGTTTAAACCTTTTTTTACTACACATAAAACCGCCCACTCATTAGGAATAGGAATGACCGTTGTTAACTTTATTTTGCAAGATCACAGCGGAAAAGTAAAAGTTAGCAGTACTTTAGGAACAGGTACTACCATTTGTTGCTGGTTACCTGTAAAAGCACATGAAAGAGGGATAAACCCATTGTAAATAAAGTGTTAATTTAAATTGGGTTTGAAATTAAAATCCTTAATTGTATGTGTTTTAATCAAGTTTGAGTGTTATTTTTTGGTTTTTAAATTTATTTGCATAGTTAGACCTATTATTTAGTTTTTTTCATTTCTTTTTATTTGCATATGTTGCTAGGATGTTCCTCAGTGCGATGTGTTACATCGCAATAACAAATATTAAAGAACACACTAAACAGGGTCGTCACCATGTCAACATACCGTTTAAATACATTAGCTGCCGCTGTTGCGTTTGCCGTAAGCGCACCAAGCGTTGTAAGCGCACAAGAAGCGTCTGTTCAGGCACAGCAAAACATAGAACAAATATCTGTACTAGGGTCGCGCGTTTCTAACCGTACCTCTACTGAGTCTTCGTCACCTATTGATTTAATAGACGCTGATGATTTAAACAAAGGTGGCTTTACAGAACTAGGGCAGAGCCTGCAAGCGACTGCCCCATCGTTTAATTTTTCTCGTACGCAAGTATCTGATGGCTCTGATTTATTTAGACCAGCAACGCTGCGCGGTTTACAACCCGATCAAACGTTAGTTTTAGTTAATGGTAAGCGCCGCCACAATCAATCTATTTTTGGCCTTAACGGCACTGTAGGTGCAGGCGCTGCAGGTACCGACATGAATGCTATTCCGCTAACTGCGCTTAAAGGCGTAGAAGTGTTACGCGATGGCGCAGCAGCTAAATACGGATCGGATGCGATAGCAGGCGTAATTAACTTATCACTTAATAATTCAACAGGTGTAACAACAGGTTACGTACAGTACGGCGGCACCAGCGAGGGTGACGGCGATACGCTTTCTGCAGGTTTAAATCGTGGTTTTGATTTAGGCAACGAAGGCGGTTTTATTAATTTATCACTTGAATACCGTGATGCTGATGGCACTAACCGTGCAGAGCGCGATACAGGTGGCTCGTTAAATGTTGAACCAGGTACGCTAAGTGAAGATGTACGTTGGGGCCAAGGTAATTCAGAAAGTGAATTTACCTCATTGTTTTACAACATGGCTTTGCCAATGGGTGAGGGCGAATTGTACTCGTTTGGAGGCTACTCTGAGCGCACTGCATTAGGGAACGGTTTTTACCGCAACTTTAACGAAGCGTCTAAAAATGTAACGCAAGTATACAGCGATGGTTTTTTGCCCCGTATTTATAACGAAGCTGAAGATATTTCAGTAGCGGTTGGCTTTAGAGGCGATATAAGCCCAGATTGGGGATACGATGTATCGGCAGTGTATGGCGAAAACCAATACGATTTTACTTCACGCAATACTATAAATGCCTCTTATGCGGCGGAATACGTATTTAATAACCCAGATGCAAGCGATGCCGATATAGCTGCAAATGCAGGCCCAACCGGTGGTTATTCGGGTGGTTTTAGATTTGATCAAACAACAGTTAATGCTGATTTTAACGGTATAGTTGATATTGGCCGCAGCGAACCTTTATATGTAACTATTGGTGCAGAATACCGTAAAGAAAACTACGAAATTGTGCCTGGCGATGAAGCCTCTTACGCATGTGGCTTGGCAAATATGGATACTTCGTACCCATCAGTAAACGATGCTGATCAATTTGCTGAGTGTGGTTTTCAGGCTTATAACGGTTTGCGCCCAGAGGCAACAAACCAAAGCGATCGTAACAGCTACGCGTTTTATGTAGACGTAGAAACCATGATCACTGACGCATGGAACGTAAGCGGTGCGCTGCGCTATGAAGACTTTTCGGATGCGGGTGACGACTTAATTGGTAAATTAGCAACGCGTTATGAATTTAACGATGACTTTGCAGTGCGTGGTGCGGTATCGACTGGTTTTAGAGCGCCATCGCTTCAGCAAAGTGGTTATACCGCGTTTACAACTAACCTAGGCTCAGACGGCACACTTACCCAATCGTTTACTGCAAATACGGGGACTGCTTTTCCAAGTGCGCTGGGTGTAGATAGCTTAGAGCTTGAAACCTCAACTAACTACAGTGCAGGTTTTGTTTACGATGTAACCAGCGAGCTTTCGTTAACGGTTGATTTTTACCGTGTAGAAATTAAAGACCGTATTACGCTTGGTAGTTTACTTTCTGCAGACGATGTTGCGTTTAGCGATGAAGCCGTAGCCGCTTTACAAGCCACGGGCGCTGTGCAGGCTAATTACTTTTCAAACTCTGTAGA
Organism: Pseudoalteromonas sp. MM1; assembly: GCF_030296835.1. NCBI lineage: Bacteria > Pseudomonadati > Pseudomonadota > Gammaproteobacteria > Alteromonadales > Pseudoalteromonadaceae > Pseudoalteromonas > Pseudoalteromonas sp. MM1. Next base: position 18,192 of record NZ_AP027923.1, read on the forward strand.
TTCAACGACACAAGGCGTTGATATTATTGCCTCTTACCGTACAGATGTAGAGGGCGGTAATTTTGGTGTGACCTTTGCGGGTAACTTAAACGACACTAAAATTGATAACGTAAATGCAGAAGAGGGCATTCCGGAGTCGGTTGCGTTTGATGATTTACAACGTAGCTTTTTTACTGATGGGCAGCCAAGTGAACGTGCAACATTAACGTTTGACTACGAGCGTGATGCGTATCAAACAACGCTTCGCTTTAATTACTTTGGCGAAACAGACGTTAAATATTTTGGTAACGACCATATTTCACTACCGGGTGAGCTTTCGCCTACGGGGTCGTTTAAGCCAACAAGTACTGTTGAATCAGCAGTATTAGTAGATATAAACGTTAGCTACCAAATTAACGAAATATTTAACGTATCTGTAGGGGCTGATAATATTTTTGATGAAACCCCAGATGAGTTAGGTGATGACGAAGTGCTTAACTTTATTACCAACGGCGCGTTTAAATACCCTGTACGTGCATTGCCTTACGGCTTTGACGGGCGTACTTATTATGCAAAAGTAAGTTTTGAATTTTAATTATTTGAGTTAGAGCATAAGCGCAGTGTTTTACTGCGCTTTTTTTATGTTTATTTTTTATGAAAAAGAGCGCTAAAACACTTGCAAGGTTGAAAATTAAGCATACAATCGCCACTTCTTAAAGTGCTTACTAATGTTGGTGAGTATTTAATTTATAGGAAATAAAATGGCTAAAAAATCGAAAAACAAATCGGTAAATAAAAACGCGGTAGATACCGGCCGAGGTGTTATTAATCATAATGCACTGGCGGCGTTAGTAACCTCTAAAGTATTTAAACCTCAAGTGGTTAAAGCTAAAAAAGGGAAAGGCTCGTTTAAGCGCAATAACAAACACGCAGGACGAGAGTCTTATTTAATCGCGGCTTAAATAGCACCGATCAAATAAGACTTTTAACTGACTAATTTTTGCCAAGCATACGCGTAAGTGTGTTGTCTTTATCTATAATGTGATGTTTTATAGCGCCCACAATGTGCAAGCCTAGCGCAACTAGTAGCGCATTAGCTGTTATGCCATGAATGGTTTTACCTAACTCTGCTAAGCCTTGGTTAAAAGCGAGGCTTTTTTGTGGGTTTTCTGGGTTTGGGTTGTGCGGTATAAGCTCTAGCCCAAACACCTCTACACCATGCCCACCAAAGCCCGACATAATTAGCCCCGAAATAGGCATAAGTAACATGCTTATTATAAGAACGTAATGCACAATTTTAGCTAATACTTGCTCATAATTTGGGTGTTTAACGTTGTGCTTTGGCCAGCCATTCATAATACGCCATGTTACTCTTAGTAATGCAAAAGCAAGTAATATTACACCAAATGATTTGTGCCAGCTCATTAGAAAAAACGCTTTAAAGTTTTCTATATACAAGCCTGAGCCTAATAACCCAATAATTAGAATAGCCACAATCCAATGCAGGCTTATGGTGGTTTTGCTTAACGTACTTGTTGTATCTTTTGTAAGTTTCATTGTGGTTATTCCTAACTTAAAAAGTGGCGCTTAGTTGCGTGTACAATTGAATAATCTACATTAATGCAGCTAGCTTAAACTATAGAGGGTTAAAGTAGGGTTAACGAAATTGGCGTATACAAAATAATTTTTTGGGTTTAATTTGGGCGCTAGGCGCGAAGCTTGATCGCGCAAGATGCTAGTTACTTCTCTAAAAGCAAAGCGCCTCTAAGCCTCTTTGTGATTTATTGATCTTTAATACAAAAATGCACAAAGAGAAGGGATGGAGGAGTAAATGAGAAGTGAAAATTGTAGGCGTAGAGTTTGCTCACGCGAGGTGCATAGCACCTAATTTATTAAGTGATGTATTCGGCAGTGCGCAGCGCCTCTTGCCCTCTTTATTAATGCATTGGCTTTCTTTACGAGCTATCGCTCGTCACGCCAGCAAGCTGCGCGTCTACAAGCAACTTTAACCATTGTGTTAATTTGGGCAGTAGGCGTAGAGCTTGCTCACGCGAGGTGCGTAGCATCTAATAATCTAAGTCACCTTCTTTTAAATTATTTGCAATGGTTTGAGAGGGGTTTTCGCCAAATAACTGCGTGTAATCTTTAGTAAATTGCCCTGCATGCCAAAACCCCCAGTTGGCAGCTATAGTTGAAATTGGCTTAGTTTGACCAACCACTTTAAGCTCCCGCCTTACGTTATTTAAACGGGTTAAACGTAAAAACCTAAGCGGGTTAATGCCTAAAATGCTTTCGAAACTGTATTGCAACGTACGCCTACTAACAAAAGTAAGCTCGCAAAGCTCAGTTATAGTAATTGTTTTTTGTGGGTTGGCTGCGACGTACTCTTTTACTTTATCGACCACTGCTTTACGGTGTTTGTAACTTGGGGCTATGTTTTGCTGCGGGTTATCGGCTTGCAATAAATGTAGTGCTAGCATACTAAGCATATCTTGCTGAGACTCAGGCCTAAGCCCAAAACCTTTATTTACAACCATACTGTTAATAATTTGCCTTGCCGTTTGCAGCGATGAGTCACTTACCGACAAACGAGCAGACTGTGCAGATGACAGGTTTTTGATTGTTACGCCCTGTAACTGCGCCATGTACTCAATTGAATGCCAATTAACAACCAAACCGTAAATATCAAATCGTTCAGGGGTAATTAGTTCAAAGTCGCTGTTGCTGGTACGGCACATAAATTGATTATCCGCTACATCAAGGCCATTAATTTTACTTTGCTGCGACTGACTCGGTATCCCAAGCCAAATAGAGTTAGGCGCTATATTGCATTGCTGGCGAAGTGAGCGCTCGGTGTACTCTTTAAAAGCATGAATATTACTGTAATTAACACCTTCTATATAGCCATAAAAGCGTCCATCGCTTACCTGGTCATACTTTTGCTGCCATTGAGTTAGGTTGTGAGCTTGCTCGTCAATATCGTGAGTATATACCTTGCTCTTTTGTGGTGCATTATTGCTGCCTTGCTGCGCCATATAGGTGATGCTCTTTTAAAGTAAACATATTTTTAGTTTAAGTTAGCGCCAAATAAAGGCTGCAACTTACTGAAATGAAATAATAAAACCTGATTTGCCAAAATTCGATAGTCACTTGGTATAAATTAAGCTCCTTTGTGACTATTCAAAATTGATTTATAGCTTGTACGAAGCAAGACCTATACCAAGGCTTGTAATATGAGTTATGCGGAGTAAATCATGGGGCATACGTACAGTTATACGTTAGGAACACATACTTATAAATTCAAGAGTTTAGCGCAGTTAATGGCTAAAGCTACGCCGCAGCGCTCGGGTGATAGATTAGCCGGAGTGATTGCACAATCGGCGCAAGAACGTGCTGTAGCACAAATGACATTAGCAGAAGTACCACTAAAAGCATTTTTAAATGATGTACTTATTCCCTACGAACAAGACGAAATTACACGCCTTATTATTGATGAGCACGATGCAAACGCTTTTAAGCTTATATCGCACTTAACCGTGGGAGATTTTAGAAACTGGTTATTAAGTGATTTTGCAACGCCTGCGGTTCTTGCAAATGTTGGGCAGGCCATTACCCCTGAAATGGCCGCTGCGGTGAGCAAAATAATGCGTAATCAGGATCTTATTTTAGTTGCTAAAAAGTGCCACGTTAAAAGCGCGTTTAGAAACACCATAGGGCTGCCTGGGCATTTATCTACCCGCTTGCAACCTAACCATCCAACTGATGACATAAATGGTATAGCCGCCTGTATGCTCGATGGCCTTTTATACGGCAATGGCGATGCGGTTATAGGAATTAACCCTGCCACCGACAACGTAGCGCAAGCCATTAAATTAATGACGCTGATGGATGATGTAATTCAAAAATACGAAATTCCAACACAAAGCTGTGTACTTACCCATGTAACCAACACTATAGAATGTATAGAAGCAGGCGCGCCGGTTGATTTGGTTTTTCAGTCTATTGGCGGTACAGAGGCCACTAATTCAAGCTTTGGCTTTAATTTAAATACGCTAGCTGAGGCGCAAGATGCTGCGCAGAGCTTAAAACGTGGCACGGTTGGAAATAATGTTATGTATTTTGAAACAGGGCAAGGCAGCTCGCTTTCGGCTAATGCACATCATGAGCTTGACCAACAAACCTGTGAGGCGCGTGCCTATGCTGTAGCGCGTAAGTTTAACCCTTTATTAGTTAATACCGTTGTAGGGTTTATTGGCCCTGAGTATTTATTTGATGGTAAAGAAATTACCCGCGCAGGGCTTGAAGATCACTTTTGCGCCAAGCTCTTGGGCATACCTATGGGGTGTGATGTGTGTTACACCAACCACGCCGAAGCTGACCAAAACGATATGGATAACTTACTTACGTTACTAGGTGTGGCGGGTTGCTCATTTGTAATGGGTATCCCGGGCTCGGACGATATTATGCTTAATTACCAAACGACCTCATTTCATGATGCGCTCTATGTGCGCCGGGTTTTAGGCTCGCGCCCAGCTCCCGAGTTTGAAGCGTGGCTTAGCAAAATGAAAATTATGGAAAATACCGCAGAAACTATTTTATCAAATACCTTACCAACTGCCTTTGCTAAGCCATTAAAAGCAGTACAAGGAGGGATGTAATGAAAGCGGTTAAAAGCATAAACACACAAAGCAGCAGCGCTCACGATAACGGCAAAGTGGTTGAAAACCCATGGAGCGATTTACGCCGCTTTACCGATGCCCGAATTGGCCTTGGCCGAGCGGGTATAAGCTTACCTACAGCCGAAATGTTAGCGTTTCAGTTATCGCATGCTCAGGCGCGCGATGCGGTTAACTTTCCGTTAGATATTAACGAAATGATAAAAGCGCTCAGTGGTATTGATGCGCTTAGCAAGGGTGAAAAACCACTAAATGTACACAGTGAGGCTGTTGATCGGGTTACTTATTTACAGCGCCCCGATTTAGGCCGAAAGCTAAACCAAGCAGGGCGTACAACGCTTTTAAACACAATGCAAAGTAAGCAAAGCAGAGCGCAAGCGCAATACGATTTAGCCATTGTGATAGTCGATGGGCTTTCATCGTTGGCGGTACAAAAAAATGCTGCGCCGTTTATTAGCGAGCTGCTTAACCAACTACATAGCAATTCAATGCCTTATAAATTAGCGCCTGTGACCCTTGTAGAGCAAGGCCGCGTAGCGATTGGTGATGACATTGGCGAGCTGCTAAATACGCAAGTAGTAATGGTACTCATTGGTGAGCGCCCAGGGCTTAGCTCTCCCGACAGCCTTGGTCTTTATTTAACATGGGCGCCAAAAACGGGGCTTAACGATGCCTGTCGTAATTGTATCTCTAATATTCGCCCAGCAGGGCTTAGTTACTTTGAAGCGGCGCGCAGAGCTGTGTATTTACTACAAGAGGCTAAAAAGCTTGGGCTTACAGGGGTTAATTTAAAAGACAGAACACAGGACGATGTAATAGAGCATCAGGTTCAAACAACTAATTTTTTAATCGCAGAATAAAACCATAAAAAGAGGTCAACATGTCTAATAACAATAAAGAGTATCTTGCACAAAGGCAGTTAAAAAGTGGCACTGCGGGGTGGTTATTGCTTGCAGGGCTAGGGGTGTCGTATGTAATTTCGGGCGACTTTGCAGGCTGGAACTTTGGCATAGCCGAAGCCGGCTGGGGCGGCTTTGCAATTGCTGCCGTGTTAATGGCAATAATGTATTTAACGTTGGTGCTATCGCTTTCTGAAATGTCGGCTGCTATTCCAGCAGCCGGTGGCGGTTATAGTTTTGCGCGTCAAGCAATGGGACCGGCAGGCGGTTATTTAACCGGCCTTGCGGTATTAATTGAATATGCATTAGCTCCTGCGGCTATTGTTATATTTATTGGCTCGGCGGTTGAGGCATTAACGGGTTTTAATGGCCCGTGGGTATATGCATTGTTTTATTTAACGTTTGTAGGTATTCACTTAGCGGGTGTGGGTGAGGCCTTAAAAGTGATGATGGTGATAAGTGGCTTAGCAGTATTGGCTATTATTGCCACCGCCGTGGCGTTAATTGCTAATTTTGACGCGACTAATTTATTTGATGTTGCGGTAACTAATTCCGCAGGTGCAAATGAATTTTTACCACTTGGTTGGTATGGTGTATGGGCTGCATTGCCTTTTGCTATGTGGTTATTTTTAGCCGTAGAAGGCGTGCCGCTTGCAGCAGAAGAAGCTAAAAATCCGGCTAAAGATGTACCTAAAGGCATTATTGGCGCTATGTTATTTTTGTTATTTACCGCTTTACTTGTTGTGGTATTAGTTCCCGCTGCTGGTGGTGCAAACGCAATGGGCGCAAGTGCAGTGCCTTTAGTTGATGCGCTTAACGCCACGGGCAATACAAGCTTAGCCACTGTGGTAAATATTTTAGGCTTAGCGGGATTGGTCGCGTCGTTTTTCTCGATTATTTATGGTTATAGCCGTTTAGTGTTTGCGCTTTCGCGTGCGGGCTATTTACCGCGTTCGTTATCAATTACTACAGAGCGCAAAGTACCAGCGCGTGCGTTAATTGTACCCGCTATTTTTGGGTTTATTGCCTCACTGAGTGGCGAGGGCGATTTAATGCTAGCCATGGCGGTGGTAGGTGCAACGGTATCGTATGCGTTAATGGCGCTGAGCCATATTATGTTACGTATTAAGCAGCCTAATTTAGCTCGCCCTTATAAAACGCCAGGTGGCGTGGTTACATCGGGTATTGCGTTAGTATTATCGCTTATTGCATTAACGGGTGTGTATGCGTTTGACCCTCGTGCATTTTTATACACAGTAGTGCTATTTGTGATTGGTGCGGCATATTACTTTGGCTACAGTGCTAAGCATTTAGTCGCTAAAAGTGCAGATGAAGAGTTTGCCATGCTTGCCGATGCTGAAGCGGACTTAGCCGCTTCAAATTAAGTGGGCAAGCACCTAGGTAAAAGCGTTGCTTTTAAAACGCCAGCAAGCTGCGCGTCTACAGGGATCATTCAGCTCTGCTGTTAAGGCTCAATGTAGGCGCTATTTTATATCGCGCTTGTAGACGTCGAGCTTGCTCACGTTAGAAGCGCAGCTTCTCATTAATTCCACCACCGAGTACACCGAGGCGCATCGCGCTACAAAGAGAAAGCACCCGTAGCGTTTAGTCACTTTTCCAGGTATTCTCCTTCGCATCTCTGTGGTGAAACAATCACTTTATACCTAGGTAAAAGCGTTGCTTTTAAACGTCATCAAGCTGCGTGTTTACACCCCACTTAACTTATGCGGGTTACTTTTACTTTTATTTTTCCGGCATTGGCGCCGTAAAAGCGGCTTAAATCATTGGCAAAGGGGCTAAATTCACCTGATTTAGCAACAGTCACTGTAGTGCCATTGGCTATTTCAAATAAATATTCGTCGTTATTGTTAATTGCGCCAACCAAAGAAAACCACTGAGCGCTTGGAAGTCGCCTAAATGGTTCAAGTAATGCCATGGGGATTTCTTTAACCCCTAGTTGCACATTATCGCGATGCCAGCCACTTGCACTACATTTTATGCCGTCGTCATACCAAAATTGATTGGGGTAGGGTTCAAACTGATAGGTTGCGCCTTTAACTAACATAAGCCCTGTATTGTTATGTGCCTCGCTTGCAAACACCATCACATCTTGGCTTTGCGAAACGTGTAATACGCTCATGTTTTGGTTTTCAAGGGCAATGTGCTGGCTTAAACCAGTAAAGCTTAATGTGCTGTTATCGTTATACCTAATTTTATAATGCAGGTTTTTAAGCGATTCTGGGCGATAACTAGTGAGTTTATTAATTCGTGTAGCTACGCTTTGATGTATATGAGGTTCTAAGTTGCTGGCTTCGTTATCAATAAGTACATAGCACTCCCTATCTACCAATTTAAAAAAGGGATTAAACCAAAAGTAATTTTGCTGATGGCTTAAAGCCAGAGGATCGGGCGTTACGGTTACATCATCTTGGTCAACTAATTTACTACCAGGCAATAAGGTTTCGTAGTCAATATCGTGGCTGGTTAATAGCGATATATTAAGTGGTTGCTCAATCAACCATTCAAGCGCATAGCGCAGGCAAATATCAGCTAGGCCATCGCGGTAATAACCGCCGCCAATGTCGGAATGCGCCCCTGCAAACCAAAGTTCGGTAATATTATTTTGATGGTTCATTAAGGTGGGTTCAAACGCACGGCGTTTTTCATCAAGCGCAACACAGTGCAGCGCTTGCGAAATATTATTAGCAATGGTGTGGTTTTCAAATATTACATGCTCGGCACCGCGCGTTGCTTTACTGACTTTTGATAGACCAATTGAGGCCACGGTATCAAATACACATACGTAAACATTATCACTAATTAACGGCTCTAGGATTTTTGCAAAACGCCTAGCAAGTGCGCCGCCTCGGCTAAAACCGGTAAGTAAAAGGGTATCGCCCATTTGGTAATGCGTTTTAAAATCACTCATGGCCTGATTTAAAATACTGGCAACATCGTCACCGCGTGGTGCTAAAGTTTGGTTTAAAATACGTTTTAAGCGGCTACCTTTAGTGCCAATACCTTGATAATAAAAACTAAGCTGGTTTGTAAATGGGGTGGTGGGGGAGTCATTGAGTTTGCCGCCTAATAATAAATGCAGCTTAAGAATATTAGAAATACTACTGTCTTCTTTAAAATGGTCTGAGCTAAATTGCTCTGCATCGCGAGGCTCGCCCCCAGTACCATCAAAATTAAAAATTAGCGTTTTACCCGTCATAGCCCTAATCCTTTAATTGTTTTAAATACTCTACACAGGCAATGTTAAATATTAAAGACATTAATTTGGTTAAATAGCACGCTAAGTGGCGTTAGCGTGCTTAGCGGGTTATTTAGTGATTATCAAACATATAATGATTTAGCTCTGTGCCTTGGGCAGGCTTAAGCGCTGGGTTTAGCTGAATTATCTGTTGATAAACATCAGGGTAAAACATTTTTAATCTGGCAACGCGGGCTAAGTGGTTTGGCTCAAATTTTTCCACAAGCTGTAAAGCTAAAGGAATCATTGGGCTTAACTCACCTTTTGTATAACTTTGCTCTAGTGCTAAGTCGAGTATATCTACACCAAGCTTACTGGGAACAGTCGGTATTTTATTATCAATTAAAAATTGCACTGCCTCGACAGAAGACGATGCAGCTTGTGTATAAACGTCTCGCCCATGTATATCGGTAATCGAAAAATCAAAACCAGCTTGTTTTAGTTTTTGCCATTGGCTAAGTGGAAGACTGCTCAATCGTAGTAAATCACTCGGTGGCTTAGGTTCAACTCGGCTTTGCCAAAGAGTTATTAAATCATCAGGCTTTAACAGTAATAAAGAAAAAAGCGTATCCGTTTCGGCTTGAGTTAATACTGTACTGAGGCTGTACTCATACGCTTTTTGGTATTTCTCTTTAGATAATAATTCGCTAAATGCGCTTTGGCTTCTATCGTATGAATACTTATTGTTTAGTGAAGTAAACCAGTAGTTAACTAACACTGGGTCTATTGTGTGCAAAACAGCTGCGCTTTGATCACCGTGCTCTTCATTTGCATTCCATACTTGGTTATAAGCTTGCCTTATTCCAACTAACTGTTCGGCGGCTTCTAACTCTTTATGTAGATCATTACAATTGTTACTACGCGCTTGTAGCTCATTTTTTTGTTGTTCTATATCTATTAAAAATGTAGCTATGTCTGAGTCATCACTAGTTTTTACTTTAGGTAATTCTGCGTCACTTATTCTCCCTACCTGGCTAAAATAAGCGTATTGCGCTGGGTTGTCCTGCTTATTAATATAGGCCCCTTGCTGGTAAATAAAGTCATTTACAAAAAATACCCCTTTGCTATTTAGGTCTTCATTCGCATTGCCGCTATGTGCTTTGTAACCACGCTTTTTAAGATAGTCCAAAAGCTGGGTGTGCTTAGTGTCTAATGGGGCTAGGGTTAAGTTACCGCTTTTAGGCAGGTTTACAATAGCCACGTCTAACCCTGTAAATAAACCAGGCTCATTGGTTGGCGTAACGCCTTTTGTTTGCAGTGCTTTTACAAGAGGTAAATTAAATTTACTGACCGCAATATCGGCTAAGTTATATAAAACAGTGTTTTTTTCGTATAACGGCATGGCATCTAGCACGGGAACTTGCTGTAAAAGCGCAATAATATACTCATTTGGAATATCGTTTTTTATAGCGGTAGCCACTTCATTCACTGTAAATTGGTTAGATGAAATTGCCTGCTCAAACTCTTTTGGCGTAAATTTATTTGCATTAAGCACAAACAATGTTGCTGGGGAAATAACCTCACTGCCTTCAAGTTTAATAAACGTTTTAGAGTAAGTGGTAAATGTATCTGTGTTGTTTAATAAAGCATAAAGGGTTTCTTTTTGTACATTTTCATCAAGGGGTACACTCAGAGTAAGTCCTGGAGGGCTATGCTTATTATCTCCAAGCTGTTGAATCATGTCTTTTACTTTATCATTGGTGAAGCCCCCAATGGCCTCAATACCTTGCCAATTAGCTAACTCGTTTAAAGAGTGAGTAATATTAAACTGCTGCTCTTGCTCAGCAACAATGGCATCTTTTAAAAGAGCAATGTAAGTACGCTGATTAAGTTTTGATAACTTTGAATACTTTAAAAGCGCGGGTACCGACGTCCCTTTTTTAAGCTCACTTTCAAAAAATGAAACAAGCGACTGATTCAATGTTTGTACTTTATTGCTTTGTTGTTGTGACTGATCTCTACACAGGCTAATCTGTTTTTTTAGTTTATTAACTACCTGTAGCGGTGAGTCCTCCTTTGGCTGCTTCTTATTAACTACACTGGCCTCAGTGGTGGTTGGTTTCACTTGTTCTGCTTGCTCTACAGCTACAGAGTGCGGTTGAGTTTGAAAAAAATAAACAGCCAAAGCAGTGGTTATTACAATTCCAAAAAGTACTTTCTTCATTAGCGTCAATCCCTTGAATTACAATTACATCTAACCGCATAGTACTATTTTAGATACGTACTATGCAAAAAAGCTCTAAAAGATAATTTACATTACCTATTAAAGCTTTTTGACTATTTAGCTGCTGTTTATGTACTAGTGCAGTTTCATTTTAGGGCGTACTACGCGCAGTACTTTTTCGCTTATCCATAACGCAAACGTTTTTGCGCTGCCGTGTATGGCGCGCTGGTGCATGCGATACAGCGATATATACATAAAACGAGCAATTTTACCTTCTATAAAAAAGGTGTTGCTGGTTAAATTACCCATTAAATTACCTACGGTGCTGTAGCGCGATAAGTTTACCAGTGAGCCATGGTCGCTATATTTAAAGCCGCACAATGGCTGTTGTTTTAACGTGGCAATGAGGTTTTTTTCTACACATAGCGCCATTTGATGCGCCGATTGCGCGCGCGGTGGAACGAGCTTTCCGTCTTCTTGGGTAAAGGCGCAGCAATCGCCAAGTACAAAAATGCTTTCATCTACGGTGCTTTGTAAAAACTCGTTTACTTGAATTTGGTTGCTACGGGTAAGCTCAAAAATACCTAAATCTTTAATAAAGTCTGGTGCTTTTACACCGGCAGCCCATACCATTATATCGGCGTCTATGTGTTCTTCGTCTTTTGTTATAAACCCTTGCTCGGTGGCTTCTTTTACCAAAGTTTGCTCTCGTACATTTACGCCAAGTTTTAATAACTCGCGTTTTGCGCTATCGGCTATGCGCTCGGGTAGAGCGGGCAAAATACGTGGCCCTGCTTCTATTAAATGAATATGTAAACGCTTAGACGACATATTTGTAAGGCCGTAAAGCTTAAGTAATTCAGATACATGGTAAAGCTCTGCCGAGAGTTCAACGCCGGTTGCGCCGCCGCCCACAATGGCAATATTTAATGATTGCTGTTGGTTGTCGTCTTGGTGCAGGCGAGTAAAGCTGTCGAGTAATGAATGTTGAAAACGCTCAGCTTGCTGGTTTGAGTCTAAAAAGTAGCAATGATCTTTTATGCCTGGGGTATTAAAGTCGTTACTTACACTGCCAATAGCAATAACAAGGTGGTCGTAGCGTACGCTACGCTTTGGCAAAATAGTGTGGCCTAATTCATCAAGATGCGGCGCGAGGGTGATGGTTTTATTGCTTTGGTCTATGTCGCAAAATGTACCAAGCTGAAAATTATAATGATGCTTTGCAGCGTGAGCTGAATACACAACGCCATCTAAATCGGGGTCAATAGAGCCGGTCGCTACTTCGTGTAGTAACGGCTTCCATATGTGGGTGCGGTTTTTATCAATTAAAAGAATTTCTGCTTGTTTTTTCTTCCCTAGTTTATGCCCTAATTGTGTTGCTAGCTCTAGTCCGCCTGCGCCACCGCCAATAACGACGATTTTAGGTTTAGTTATATTCATAGCCATGCCCCGTAAAAATAATATACCCAAATAATCTGCTTATTCTGGTTAAAAATTACTTGGGTATAAAATTAAGTCTGCTTTGAAAGTTGTTGAGCATCTACAGTGTATTTTGCGCCTAAATAACGACTATGTCAGCAAAAAATGCTGAATAAAGGCATATAAGTTATACTCATTTTCTTATCGTTTAGCTGTGCAGTTAAATTGCTGTTAAAAACACCGAAAAGGATTATTTATGACCTCGCCATTAATTACATCACTTGAGCAACATTTTGGTTTTAGCCAATTTAGAGCAGGGCAACAGCAAACCATTGAGCAGCTTTTAAATGGGCAATCATCTCTGGCTATATTTCCTACGGGGTCGGGTAAGTCGTTGTGTTATCAGCTAACGGCTATGCATTTACCAAACTTAACCTTGGTGGTGTCGCCTTTACTTGCATTGATGAAAGATCAAATTAGCTTTTTAAATAGCAAAGGTATTTACGCGGCAAGCCTTGATTCAAGCCAAGACCAAATGCAAAGCAGCACGGTAATGAATGATGTGCGAAATGGTAAAATTAAAGTATTAATGGTGTCGGTTGAGCGTTTTAAAAACGAGCGTTTTAGAGAGTTTATCAGCCAAGTTGCGCTGTCTATGCTGGTGGTAGACTAAGCGCACTGTATATCTGAATGGGGCCATAACTTTAGACCCGACTACCTTAAATTGCCACGTTACCGCGAAGAGCTAAATATTCCATTGGTATTATTACTTACCGCCACAGCCACTAAAAAAGTAAAACGCGATATGAGCGAGCGTTTTAATATTGCCCCAGAGTGTATTGTTCAAACGGGTTTTTACCGCGCTAACCTCGATTTAAGCGTATTAAGTGTAAAAACGGCAGATAAAAACACTGAGCTTACAAAGATAGTGCGTGCGCAAAATGGCCCAGGTATTGTGTATGTAACGCTTCAGCAAAGTGCTGAGCAAGTGGCCAATACGCTAAGTGCGCAAGATATACAGGCGGTTGCGTACCATGCGGGGCTTGAAGATACACTACGCTGGCAAATTCAAGATGATTTTATGGCGGGTAAAATTAACGTAGTAGTAGCAACAATAGCCTTTGGTATGGGCGTTGATAAATCAGATATTCGTTTTGTTATACATTACGATTTACCAAAATCAATTGAAAACTACAGCCAAGAAATTGGCCGAGCAGGGCGCGATGGTAACCCATCAAACTGCTACACCCTTGCTAATTTAGATGGGCTGAATACGGTTGAAAACTTTGTGTACGGCGATACTCCCGAGCTTAGCGGCATTGAATACGTAATTAACGATATTAAAGCCCAGCCGCAGCAATGGGAAATGCAAGAATATAGTTTATCGAGCGAAAGTAATATTAGGCAGCTAGCGCTAAAAACCTTGCTGGTACAACTAGAAATGCAAGGCGCAATAACGCCGCAGTATGCCTATTACGCCGATTTTAAATACAAGTTTTTGGTAGATAAAAACGAGCTACTTAGCCAGTTTGACGAGCAGCGCCAAGCCTTTTTAACGCAAATATTTAGCCACACCGATTTTAAAAAAATATGGGGCACGCTTAATTTTGACACCCTCACACAAGCCGCGCAGGTTGACCGTAAACGCGTAGTAGCCGCGCTTGACTACCTAGCTGAAAAAAACCTAATAACCCTTGAAACCAAACGTATTACCCAAGTTTACAAAGTGCATAGTGAGGTTATAAATAACCCTGAACTTGCAAAGCAATTACACAGCTACTTTAGCGAAAAAGAACAAGCCGAAATTAAACGTATAGCTGCACTGGTACGCTTTTTTGAGCTACAAAGCTGCTTAAGCTATAACTTAGCGCGTTATTTTGATGATCAAAATGCGCCAGCGCAATGCGGGCATTGTAGTGTATGCCGTGGTAATGCGGTAAAGCTTGAGTATTCAATAGAGCCTGCTCACATTGCCGAGCAAGTAATTTATCAAAAAGTGGATGAATTTTTAGCGCATATGGCAACAAAAGGTATTCATAATGTAGGTATTGAAACCCAATGCCGCTTTTTAGCGGGCATGAGCGTGCCATTATTTGCTCGTAATAAAGTACGCCAACTCAGCGGCTTTGCGCTTTGCGAGCAAATGCGTTACAGCGATATAAAAGCAAAACTACTAGCACGTTAAACTAGTTACTGTATCCTAGTGGCTTATTCAAAAAAGTAAGCCACTATGCCTCATATTGTTATTCCCGTTGAAAATATCTCTACTACCCCAGAGCCTGTAACCTGTGCTAATTGCCAAGCCTGTTGCTGCCAATTAGAAGTACGCATAGTGACCGACACCGGCGTGCCTTTTCAGTACATTGATTACGATAAGTGGGGCAGCGAAGTAATGAAACGTGGTGACGATGGCTGGTGCCAAGCACTCGACCGTAATACCCTAATGTGTACCATTTACGAAAACCGCCCACTTACGTGCCGCGAGTTCGAAATGGCCTCAAACGAGTGTATTACTGAGCGCGAAATAGCGGGTATTTAATACCAATCCGTAATAATACTTAATCGTTTTCAGGGGCTAAACGTGCCACTATCTGCGTTAAAAATTCTCATTTAGAACAACTAAATAGCGAATTTTTTGCCTTGCTATCAACACGTTTATCCATCC
Organism: Pseudoalteromonas sp. MM1; assembly: GCF_030296835.1. Taxonomy (NCBI): domain Bacteria; kingdom Pseudomonadati; phylum Pseudomonadota; class Gammaproteobacteria; order Alteromonadales; family Pseudoalteromonadaceae; genus Pseudoalteromonas; species Pseudoalteromonas sp. MM1. The sequence continues at coordinate 33,250 of NZ_AP027923.1, forward strand.
TCAAAATAGATCACTTAATTATGCGGATTGGCATAATAAAAACATACGTACAAAAAAAGGGGCTTTAAAGCCCCTTTGTTATTTGCGTTAAAAAATTACTTCACTTTAAAGTAACTAATGTATTGTTTTAGTGTTGTTGAAAGGTCGGCTAATGCAACGGCTTTTTGCGCATTGTTATTAAGCGATTGGCTGGTTTCTTGCGACATATTGGCAATTTCTTCAACGCCTGAACTAATTTGTGCAACGGTTGCTACTTGGTTTGATGTGGCTTCTACAATTTCAAGCACGTTACTTAATGAGTCGTTGGCTTGTTGTTGTATTTGGTTAAGCAGCTCATTTGCCTCGTGGGTTAGAGTTAAGCCATTTTCTACCTGTGGTACGGTGGTTTCCATTGCACTTACCGACGCTTGCGTGTTTTCTTGCACCTGTAAAATCATTTTTTCAATATCGCCGGTGGCATCGCCAGTGCGTTGGGCAAGCTGCCTTACTTCGTCAGCTACAACAGCAAAGCCTCGGCCAGACTCACCCGCTCTTGCTGCTTCTATTGCTGCATTAAGTGCTAATAAATTAGTTTGATCTGAAATACTGCGGATCACACTTAAAATATCGCCAATGTGTTTTACATGTTCTTGCAGCACATTTACTTGATTTACGGTGGCTTTAACCGTTACTGAAATTTGCTCAATTTCGGCTGCCACCTTTTGCACTGCAATACTACCTTGCTGCGATAATTGTGCAGTTACTTTTGAGTTATCTTCTGTTTGTTTAACAGAGCCTGCAACTGCATTTATACTGCGGCTCATGTCTTCTAAGCTACTTACTGCAGAGTTTGTGTAGGTAACCTGTGCATCGGCTGCGCTAAGTGCTTGTTGCGAGCCAGAGGCAACACTTGCCGAGTGAGTAGAGAGCTCATCTGATGAATTAATAATGCTATCTACAATAGTTTTTAATTTACTTTGCATAACGGCTACTGAGGCCATCATGCTATTTGGGCAGCACGAATCTACATTTGCAGTTAAATCGCCTTGTGAGATTAGCGCTATTACTTTAGCGGCCTCTTGTGGCTCACCACCTACCGAATCTCTTATACGCAAACTAATTACGTACGCCACGCTTGCACCAATTAAAATAGCAAGCGCAGTAAGCGCAATCATCCATACTTCAAAGGAACTAGCTACTTCGCGGGTTTCAACGGTTGTGGCCTGATTTGCTTGTTCTTGTAAATCTATAAACTGGTTTATAGTGTTTAACCAAAGCGTAAATGCAGGGCGGGCATCGGTTAACAAAATACGCGACGCCTCGTTTAAGTTCTCGCTATTTTTAGCATTAATAACATCTTCAATATACGGTTGGGTTTGTTGCTCAATTTGGTTTATTTTATTAATTAAAGCGCGTTCTTCGCTGCTCATTTCACTCACTAAAGCACGCATAGCGCGGCTTGAGGTTTGATAAAATGCATCGAGCTCTTGTATATCAGTTAACACTGTATTTAAAGTGCTTTGCTCGGTTATTAATACTACATCTCTAAGTGCTATAGCACGGTCGTGTACGCTACCTCTAAAGTTAATTGCGTAGCGCTGCTTTACCGAGTTTACGTCGGTCATATGCGTTATGTTGCTATTAATAAGGCTTACCCGCGATATACCAATTACAGTTAACATAAGCATCATAGCTAAAATAATGCCAAAGCCCGTTACTAAGCGCATATTTATGGTCATAGTTATTTTCCAATTTAAACACTAACCAAGGTGATTAATGAGGTATTTATAATAATAAGAATATTATGCACCAAAAAAAGCGCATTTAAGCAATAATAGACCGGTAATTGTTAATTTATTTTACAAATTTTATTGGAAGGAGTGGATTGGTTGGGAATTATTAAAGCAGATGCATTAAAAAAGGGGCTTAAAAGCCCCTTTGGTTTATCTGTGTTTTGTACTTAATCGTATTTAGCTTCTAACTCATTAGCAGTATGAAACTTCTCGTGGCTTTGTAATTGCTCATCGTACTTTACAAGGTGTTTAAAGTGGGCAAGTTGGCCTGAGTTTTTAACTATTTCTACAATAAACGACATCATAATATCGGCACCGGTAAGGGTGTCGCCTACTAAGTAACGCTTACCTTGTAGTCGGTCGTTAAAGTAGCTAATTACTTTTACGGTTTCTGCGTCAGCGTAATTTTCTAGAAAGGTTGTTTTAGCGCCATCCTTTAAAACAAACATTTTAAGTAGTAGTGGCAAAATAGCTGAGCTTTCAGCAAAGTGTAACCATTGTTGATAATCTACATATTCAGCAGTGCCAGCATTTGGCGCAAATTTTCCGTTACCGTATTTAGTAATTAAGTAATCGGTAATGGCGCCAGATTCAGTAACAATTAAACCATCGTCTTCAATCACTGGCGACTTACCTAATTGGTGCACTTTTTTAAGTTCGTCAGGCGCTAAAAAGGTTTCTGTATTGCGTTGGTAGGCAACAATTTCGTAATCAACATCTAGCTCTTCTAAAAGCCAAATAATACGTTTAGAACGCGATTTATTTAAATGGTGTAGTTTTATCATGTCAGTCCTTGTTGGCGTTACTGCATGTGCAGTAACGCTTTGTAAAATTTAAAGAGGCTCGTTAATTTTAACAACGGTTTTGCCAAAGTTTTTACCACTAAGCATGTCGTTAAATGCGCTTATGGTGTTTTCTATACCTTCTACCATGTGCTCGCGGTATTGTACTTTGCCATCGCGTAGCCATTTTTGCATGTCTTGTGCAAATTCGTCGTAGCGGTGGCCGTAATCGTCAAAAATTATAAAGCCTTGCATTTTAATACGCTTAGTAAGCAATTGCCCCATTAGCATACCCATACGATCAGGCCCCTCTGGTAAGCTTGTTGCGTTATACTGCGATACTAAACCACACAGCGGTACACGTGCTGCGGTATTAAGTAGGGGTAATACGGCGTCAAACACTTTGCCGCCCACATTTTCGTAATAAACATCTATGCCGTTATCACACGCTTTTTCTAGTTGCTCTGCAAAGTCATCGGCTTTGTGGTCAATACAGGCATCAAAGCCTAGCTTTTCAACGGCATGGGCACATTTTTCGCTGCCACCAGCAACGCCTACCACTTTACAGCCTTTAATTTTAGCTATTTGACCAACTGTTGCACCAACGGGCCCCGTTGCTGCGGCTACTACTACCGTTTCGCCTTCTTTAGGTGCGCCAATATCAAGTAAACCCATGTAGGCTGTAAATCCTGGCATACCCATAATACCCAGTGCGTACGAAGGATTCTCTGGCTCTTTACCTAATTGCATTAAGCCTTCGCCGTTAGTGATGGCGTAGTCTTGCCAACCGGTGTAGGCAAGTACCCATTCACCTTCGTTAAATTTATCGTTTTTAGACTCTTCTACTTGGCATACGGTAGCGCCTACCATTACATCGCCTACATTAACCGGATCGGCATACGACTTTGCATCGCTCATGCGGCCACGCATGTATGGGTCAAGTGATAGGTAAATAGTGCGTAGCAGCACCTCGCCATCTTTAAGCGCTGGTAACTCTACTGTTTTAAGTTCAAAGTTTTCATCGGTAGGGGCGCCATGTGGGCGTGATGCTAAAGTAAGTTGACGACTAGTTGCAGACATAAAAATCTCCTTTTGGGTTAACCCACTTAACGAATGTTTATGCGTTTAATAACCTGATTGGCATAAACAATAATGCGCGCTAAGTAGTATAAATATGTACAAATTTGTACCTTATAACAGGAGTTTTGGGCGGGGGGCTGTTAATTCAACCTTTACAGAGTATTTATTCTAAATGGTTTATTTTAGCTTGCTAAAAATATGGCTATCGTAAAATACACCGTCTTTATAAATAGCTTGTTTTAGTATGGCTTCGGCTTCAAAGCCGCATTTAGTCAGTGCCTTTATAGAGCCTGTATTGCCAGTAAATACAGCGCCAAAAATGCGGTTTAGGTTTGAGCTTTTAAATGCATCATCGCAAATTTGCAAAATAGCTTGGCTCATTACTCCTTGCCCCCAAAAGTGGCTATTAAGCCAATAGCCTATTTCGCCACTGCGGCTATATTCAAATTCTCCGGGGGTGATACCAATACACCCTGCAAATTGCTCATTTACAATAATGGCCTTAATAATGCCGTTTTTAGAGCCTTGGTTTATCCACCAATCCGCGTCGGCTTGCGTATACGGGAACGGAATTTTAGACGATAGAAAACGCGTAACCTGTTCATCGTTTAAGGTATTAATAATGTGTGGCGCGTCTTGTGGTTTAAAGTCTCTTAGGGTGATCATTGTTTTAATTAAGTGTGTGGTGTATACGGGGCAACTTAGCAAGCAATTAGGGATTGCACAATCTCAAAGATTAACCGTTTACGCCTATAACTTTGTTTTAAAGTACTCTAATATAAGCAAAATATGATACCTGTTTAAGATACCTTTATGCACCCACACATAGCCGCCCTTTATAATAGCGCCCAAAAGCCAAGCCGTTTAATTATAGGTTTAATGAGCGGTACCTCGCTAGATGGGCTCGATGTAGCACTGTGTAAAGTAACGGGGGCGGGTATAAATACTCAAATTGAAGTTTTAAACTTTACCACCGTTGAGTATAACAACGAGTATAAAACTAAAATAAAGCAGGTATTTGCTAAACGAGAGTGCGATTTAGAATTAGTAACCTTACTGCACCCGTGGGTTGGTAAACTCCATGGCGATATGGTTAATCAGTGCTTACATACTTGGCAGGTAAATCCGGCAAGTATTGATGTAATAGCCAGCCACGGGCAAACAATTTACCACTGCCCACAGTCGCAGCATAATCATAAAAGCTTTACTAATGGCACACTACAAATTGGCGATAGCGACCAAATAGCCGTTACTACCGGTATAACAACAATTGGTGATTTTAGGCAAAAGCACATAGCAGCAGGGGGCGAAGGTGCACCGCTTGCGGTATATGGTGATTACTTATTTTTTGCAAACCCCAATGAGAACCGCATTTTATTAAACATGGGTGGTATTGCTAATTTAACGTTTTTACCTAAAAGCGGTGATGCAAATAGCGTATTTAGTAGCGACATAGGCCCAGGTAACACCATTATGGATGCGTACGTACAGCAGAATTTTAAAGGCATGCACTTTGATGATGGCGCTAAAATAGCTAGAGCTGGCGAGGTTAATTCACTCTTATTAAATGCATTGTGTAGTAACGCGTTTTTTAAGCTTGCGCTGCCTAAAACAACGGGGCCTGAGGTATTTAATTTAGCGTATTTGCATGCTGCTCAGCTGCAAACAAATACACAGCACTTAAGCCATGAAGATGTAATGGCAACTTTAAATATGTTTAGCGCGGCGGCAATTGCAAATGCATTAAATGAATGCGCGCAAAGTGCTAACGAGTGTGTGGTGTACGCAAGTGGTGGCGGTATTCATAACCCGTTATTAATGGCGCATCTTAATGCGCTGTGCCCAAGTATAAAAGCGTTTAAAAATACTGATGATTTAGGCATAAACCCCGATGCCAAAGAAGCCGTACTATTTGCTATTTTAGCCAACGAATGCCTAGCCGGTGAGCAGCAACACCTAAATAACACTGCGCAGGGTATTGCTGGAGTTACTATGGGTAAAGTAAGTTTTGCAGATTAAGCTTTTATAAGTTCGTATACCAACACACTAAAAAAACGAAAATAAACTTGAGCTCATATTACGAAAGTATTTTTTAACGCCATGGGGCTTAGTTTTGCTTTTAAGGGCTTGCTGATTTTTATAACCAGCCTCAAACGCATTTACTTGCATATCAAACTGTAAACTATTTTTTAAAGTGGTGTTTAAGCCATGCAGCATTAATTGCATTACTAAGCAGTGGCTTTGGGTAATTTTACTTAATGTTAAATACACATAACCGCGTTCTAAATCGGCATTATTCAATGTTTTTTCAGTAAAATATTGTGCATCACGCGCACTAGGATACGTTGCGCTCAACGAAATAATATCGTTTTCGTGGGCGTCGTCAGGCAATACGCATTGCAGCGTTATTTCATGCATAGCACTGGCTTGCAAGGTTAACTGCTCGTATTCCATTGTGTGGCCCATCGCCGCAGAGAGAGGATCTTCAAAAGACTGTAACGCAAATGTGAGTTGCGTCATTGGTGTGCTCATTTACTTCAACTTCTTAGATTATAAAAAATACAGTTCGAGTTTAAATTATCACCTATTTTGATTGCAGTTTTATGACAAGTTGCACTTAATCGGATAATCGCTTTTTTTTTGATCAAAAAAGGATCTTTATTGTTCTTTCTCATTCAACTTTGGAATAGTTTGTCACACATCTTGAATAAAGAGCCATATGTGGCAAGGCCTATAGCGGTGGGGTGTTGTTCCTTTTTTGGGTTTTTCTCATAGACCTTTCTTCATAGGGAATAGAGTTTGGTTTTTAGGCTTAAACTAATTAAAACACCAAGTAGAGATCCTAAATAAATATTCATACTTATCTTTTTTGATTTAATAATGTATGGATAGCGGTTTATTCTAGTAACACATATTAAAGGAGTGTCCTGAAAGTCAAGCTACCTGACATTAAATATGTAGTAAGTCGGCTATGAGCGATAACCGCTCATTGAGACCAAAGTAGAGCGAACGAGTTAGCAGCTAGGTAGCTGCTTAAAATCAATGAGTTAACCTGCTTAACTGCTCAGGCTAGCGGCCCCTGTACGTGTAAAAAATATAATTGCTTATTAAGGAAAATTTAGGTGTAATGAATACATAATAAGCACTGAGCAATGCAGGGAAAGTTTACATAACACTAGCTTAGCTGATTAAATCAGCGAGGAAAGTGAGAGCCTCCAAAAAGCAAATTCCCATAGCATAAACAACACCAACTCTGACACACCGAGCAGGTAGCGGCTCAGTCCAACAAGCGATCATGCAACACAAACAGCGTGTCGCATAAATACTAAAATGTTGGTTTTGAGGAATTCATGCTATCTATCGCTGAACAAAACAAAGAAGTGTATGTAAAGTCTTACTGTCAGAATTGGTTAAGGCTGCTCTCTCTACAAAAGTTCAACGAAGCCCAGAAACTATTGGATTGTCCAAACAGCTACGGAGAAACTTGGACTGAAGCCAAATTAATGTTTGCTGTACAGGAATATTACAACAATACATCGCCAGTAACATTCCATAATGAAGACCTTTCCAAATGTTTTCCTGAATATTTTGAAACCGAATCTGGAAACCTAATTTTTGGTTTTTATCTTCCGTCTAATAGTGAGATTACGGATTTAACCGTGGAGTTTGAGTTTATCCCGCAAGGTAATGGATTTTATGTAGCAACTATCAACGACGTCCATGTGTTGTAATAGGCACGCATATAACAACTCGCTCACTTCGTTCGCTGGGACGCCTACACGCAGGGTGGCTTCGCCATTATGCCCTATGTGCCTGTGCCCGTTATTGAAAAGTTGAGGCTGTAGAATTACTCTTTTTAGGAAGGTATCCTACTATTCTTTGTTGCTTTTAACCTTGAATCCATCTATTCACTGTGATCTAATAGATATTATTCACCCACGGTAAACTGTTATGGCTAACTATAAGCCTGACTTATCCTGTCAAAAATAAATTCATTCCTATCAATTTCGCTGAGCAAATTTTGCCTGGCACATTTGAATATGCCCTTTGTTAAATTGTCGAAAATAAAATCGATTTATTGGGATTTGACGCGTGGTATAACAACGACAAAACGGGCGCGGCAAACATTGCCTTGTTCATAATATATAAAAACTGCGAAACACGATGCATTAAGAAGAGAAAGCCCTTTTAACCTAAAATAAAGCCACTTCAACCCCCGTAATTCCTTCCAAAAAACCAATTAAAACAATATCAAACACTTCTATATTCTGTGTAAAAATACAGTAATCAATTGAACCAAAATAGGAACTCAGCTATGGTCTATTTATCAATAAAAATAAATAAAAAACGAGTTAATCTACGGGCTCGGTATATGCAATGAAGATGAGGGTAAGGATTTAAAATGGAAGACGCACAAAAACAAGATGAGCAAATTGCACGCATGGTTTTTGCAGACATTTACCCTTTGTACGTTGCAAAAATAGAGCGAAAAAATCGAAGTGAAGAAGAGCTTCAGGAAGTGATTTTATGGCTTACGGGGTACAACAAGACAGTCCTGCAAACAATGATAGATAGTCAGGTCACATTTACAGAGTTTTTTGCAAAGGCGACGCTCAATCCAAATGCAAAACTAATAACAGGAAAAATCTGTGGTTATAAAGTTGAAGGCATTAAAACGCCTTTGACTCAGCAAGTAAGGTATCTAGACAAGTTAGTAGATGAACTTGCCAAAGGAAAAGCAATGGAGAAAATCCTGAGAAAGCCAAAATAGCAATGTACGCATATAACAAGGCCAAGCAATATCGTTCGCTATGCACTCTGACAGATTTGTTGGTGGCGTTAGCTGCTTTGAGGTCAATCATTAGTAAGGTGTCATAGTGAGAATTTTAGTAACAGGCTCTGCGGGTAGAGTCGGGCGTGCAATCTATATTAAATTAATGCGCACCCATGACGTGGTCGGCATTGATAAAACGCCTTGCTCAACAACTGATTACATTGGCGATATTCTTGATAGTGATTTGATTGATCGGGCTCTTAAAAATGTTGATGCCGTCATTCATACAGCGGCTCTTCATGCTCCCCATGTTGGTTTAGTACCTGATTCAGCGTTTCAATCTATCAACGTAGGCGCGACCGAAAAACTTGCCCTGGCTGGATTAAAAGCAGGTATTAAGCACTTTATTTTTACCAGCACTACTGCATTGTACGGCTATGCTTCGACACCTAAAGGTATTGCAGGTTGGGTTAATGAAGACGTTACTCCTCAACCCAAGTCGATTTATCATAAAAGTAAAATTGCGGCTGAAGCTAAGCTAGAAGAAATTTCAAAGTTGTTTCAGCTTCCAGTTACTGTGCTGCAAATGTCGAGATGCTTTCCTGAACCTGCGGATTTAATGGCAGTATTTCGCCTTACTCGTGGCATAGATGCTCGCGATGTAGCAAACGCACATTTATGTTCTGTGGAAAAACGCTTAAGTGGTTTTAATCGTTTTATAATCTCAGGCGCTACACCTTTTCAACTTTCTGATTGTGAAGCTCTATATACTGATGCTGCATCTGTCATCGAGCGTCAATGTCCTGACATCGCCCTAGCATTTAAACAAAGAAATTGGCAACTACCCCAGAGATTGGATCGCGTATATGATTCATCGTCTGCATGTGAGAAATTAGGGTGGTCACCTATACATAGTTTTAAAAGCGTTTTGGAAATGCTAGATACTGAAACACCAGAAGTATTGCCAATTTCTAAACGCAGCTAACAAAGCAATTAAGAATGATTCGGCATGGGCAGCGTTTTTACTATGCATTGGTTTTAACATTAGGCAAGGCGAGTTCGCCCTCAGTACACTTTTTTAAAAGTTTTTACTTTTCCCCTAAACCCGTTTGCAAGTTTAGTTTATCGATAGCTGCCTGTATTAGCCCATGGCCCATCTTTTATTCACTAAGTTTCACTGTAATTAGTACTTTAAAGCTAGTGGAGTAAGTTCCAGCTTGATAAGTAACTTTCAGAGACTGTGTAATAATATTGTTTATAACAGCGCTATTAAAATAGCCCTGTGTTAAACGTAACGTGTAACACAGGGGCTAAACACTAAAGCGCATTAAAACGAATATTGCAGCCTTAATGAGATTGCATTACCCGATGTGATAGTACCGCCAGCCTCAAAGTAGTCGGCTTTAATGTAGTCGGCCATAAATTTTATGTTTTTGTTTACGGTGTAGTTAACGCCAAGGGCGTAGGTTTTAGCGTCTTGGTTTTCTTGCTTGAGCTTAAGTAAGCTATAGCGGCCTGTAATTTCCCAGCCTGGCTCTGAGCTTGCGCCTAGTTTTGCGTTTTTATACTTGCGGTATCCGCCTGATAGCTGATAACCAAATTGCAAATAGCCGCCTTCGTAATCGTTAGTTGTATTTTCAATACTGGTTACTTGTGCTTGTTGCCACTCGGCCATCATGGTAAATCTGTCTTTTAGCCATAGTAGCTCTAAGCCTTGTTGCGAAAGGCTATCGGCATTAATTTTATCGCCTTCTATTAATGAGTCGGCGGTATAAACTTCAAGTGGTTCATTTACTCTAAATTCGTTGCCATCATACTGCCTTTCACTAAATGCAACCCCAAGGTGTAAAAGGTTAGTATCTTGCTGCCATGGCACCCAAGCTAAACGCCCTGTAATAGCAGACGTTGCTTCGTTTTCATCGGGCTCGTAATAACCTAGTTGCCAATTTACTGAGGCTATGTCTCCCGATAGGCTAATACCTAAACTACGCCCTGGCGAAAACGCTTCACTTATCATGCTGCGTTCAAGCATTAATAAATTACGAGAGCTGGTTAGTTTTTCTAGGCCAAACCCTTCTTTTTGTTGACCTAGGGTTAAATCGGCATATTTCCAGCCAGAGTATTTTAAATAGGCGTCTTTTATTTCGGTTTCGCCATCGGCAAAGCCAAGTTGAAATTTACTTTTCCAGTCTTTGCTTATGTCTGATTTAAAACTTAGGCGTGCGCGGCGTATTTCTGAGGCACTTTCTGAGCTGTTGCTGTCGTATTGCCCCTCTAACAAAGAGGTATCAAACTTGTTGTAGTCGAGCATGATATAGCCGCTTAGGTCTATGTCGTCGTTAATTTTGGCAAATGTTGCGTTACTAACAAGGCAAAGAGCTGAAAGTGCCGCATAGGTAATCGTTTGTTTAGAGGTCATGTTAGGCTGCCTTTGTTTGTTTTTCGGCTAAGTAACTTACTTTTAGTTGCGCTACGTCTCTTAAAAAGTCGATGTGTTCTATATCTACGGCAACGACGTTTAGGCCCGTGCGCTGTTTTAAATCATCGATTAGTGTGGCTTGGTTTTGCGGGGTTATGTTTTCTATGCGCTCGTAGCAAACGCTTTGTACTTCGTAGCGTTTTACAAATACGCTTGAGTCAATCAAAAAGGCAATTAAGCAAATTATGCCATTAAGCATGCTTAGCTCAATTAGGCTCATTTGCCCTACAGAGGTAAGTAATGCAATGGCGGTAACGAGGAATAGGTAGGTCATCTCTTTAATCGAAATAGACTCAGTGCGGTACCTTAGCATGGTAAATACAGCAAATAGGCCAAATGCAAATTCCATCGACATATCAACGCCGTGCAGCAAAAAGGTAATAATAAAAACGCCTACGCCAAATAAAATAAACGAGCCTGCCACCACTGCATTTTTACTAATCCGAAAGTAACAGCCATAGCAAAGTACAGCCAGCGATAGGATGTTTACTAAAAAGCGGGAAAGAAAAATAAGATCTAATTTTGTCATTTTAATTATTCTCTAAAGGTAAAAGCGGGTTAGTGCGGTTAAGGTGTTTTAAACGGGCTAAAACAGGTTTAAAGCGGTTTACTTTTAAGCGCTCAGGGTAGAGCAAAGCACAGCCAATGCAGTATTTACTAAACGAGGCCGGAAATATGTGGTGTTTGCTCATAAGCTTATAAAATGGCGAGTGTTTTGTTTTTTTATTTTGCTTAAGCTCGGCAATAAAAAAGCCCGGTAAGGTTATTTTGTTATCGCCTTTTGGGGGGTTGTACCACAGGTTAAAATCAAGCGTTAAGCGCTCTGCTTTTTCTTCGTTGGCTAGGGCTATGCGGTTATAGCCGCTTTGCTGGGTTACATTTAAATGTGCAAAGTTGTTTTTCATTTGCTCTTTAATAAACGCCGTGCTGTTAGCTTGCTGGTTGTTAGTTTGCGCGAGCTTTATACGCGTTTTTACTGTGCGGCTTTGGTTGTTTTTTAGTTTTACTTCTAGGTATTCGGTGGCGGTATCAACGTAGCGCCTTTGGCGTACTTTGTAGCGATTAAGCTTACCGTTATGGTGGGCTTTATATAAATCAAGTTCGGGCGTATCAAAGTACTGATTATAGTAAGAAAATAAACGCTTACCTTGTATATCAAGTACCCGATACTGGCCTTGTATATGAGTAAGTAGCTCAGGTAAAAAAGACAGTGGTAGCATAAACTTGCTATCTACACGGTTCATTAAATTAGCATTATTAAGATCGTTTAATCCGTAACCTTCAAACGGGGCGAGCAACTCGTTAATTAAGCTTGTTAATGAGCCTAGCGCATCTGGTTTTTCAGGCTGAGCCTGCTTATTTTTAGTGTTTATAGCAGTAATTGCTACAGGTGAGATTGAAGCGTCCTTTTCAAAAAGTTCATCCTTAAAACGTGCTTGAATTGTCATAATTTTCTCAGATTATTAAATTGCAAAGTAATAGAGTGCAGTGCCAGCGTGCTGACACCGCATGTAGGATGGGTTGTTTATCTAGAGCAAAATCCGCTGCCATCACCCGCTGAGGGCAATGTGCCATCGAGCTGCGCGGCCATATTTGCTACGCGATACTCCATAAAAGACGTTAAGCCGTAAAACTGCCCCGTTGTAGAGGTAAGGTTTTGCTCAAAGTAGGTTGAGCCATAAAAGCTGGTTGGGTCGTTTTGTACGTGCTCACGAATTAGGTCGGCTATTTCATTGACGCGTGCGTTAAATGTGTCGCTTGAAAGTGAGCCATTAATAAGCTGTGTTAAGTAACTGTGGTACACATCAAGGTTGCTTTGCTCGGCAAATACATTAGCAATTAATGGGCGCTCGCTTAATGCGCCGCTTACAGGCTCATCAATGTAGAGCTCTCTTACATCTACGCTATTACAATCCATGTTAAATGTGCCGAATGACTCGTTAAAATCCCACGGCAAAATGCTAAATACGCCATCGTCATCGTAAATATAATAGTTATGTGCAAGCGGCCCGTGGTAGCTATCTAAATTAGAAAGCGAAGTACTTACCGACATATAACGCAGCAGCGTGTCTACCTCTATGGCGCTGGTTTCGCCGTTATCGAGCGACTCTACAAAGTTAATAAATGCGCCGTTATCGGTGGTTTCTTCGTTGGTTTGTAGGTTTATATCGGTGTAGCTTTGTATGTCGTCACCTAGCCATAGTAAATCGCTGCCTGTGCCATCTGGCTTGTATAAATCGCCGTTACTGTTGGCAAAGTGTTTTTCAATAAATTCGCCATCTACGGCTTCTACCATTAAGTACAAACCAAATAGTTCGCCGTTTACATAAAAGTTAACGTAAGCATGCTCAGGGGTAGGTACACCCATTTCGTCCATTAGGTTGTAGGCAATTACTTCACGCATGTACGACGGGTCGTTAAACGAGTTTTGTAGTGTGAATTTTTTTAGCCCAAAAAACGTTTGCCCCGACACATATTCGTTAATATCAACCTTAAAGCTGTAACGGTCGCTGCTTGAGTTGGCAACGCTGCTTAAGCTTGAGCCGCCTTTTGTGCGAATGGCTACGCTATCGAGTGTTACCCCGTTAAAGGTAATAGCGGTTTCGTGATATTCCTCATCAAGTGGGTTATCTAGAATGTCTTGCCAGTTTTCGTCGGTAATTGTAATAGAAAGCGTATTAACGGCCGTAGGTGTAAAGGCGGTTGCAACGGTATTTTCACTGCTTGGAGTCGGTGTTAAAAACGCATGAGTAAAGCCGGTACTATTACTTAGGCCGTAACTAAAACCTGTGGTTACATCGCTTTCGTCCCAATCAATGTAGTCAATTACTTCATCGTTGAGTATTAAGCTTAGCTCGTCTTCTTTGCCTAGTTTAAAGGGTACGTAGTAAGTACCTGGATCTTCATCGGTGGCATAAATAGTAATGTATTGGCCTGCGTATAAATCTATGTCGGGCAGGGTTACTGGGTCTATGTCGTCGCTTTCATCAATAACTTGGTAGTTGGCTAAGTTAATTGTATTTTCGCTGTTATTGTATAGCTCAAACCAGTCGTTGCCATCGTCTGCGGCGCTTGCCACCACTTCGTTAATAACGAGTGGCCCGTGGGTTGCTTGGCTGTTTGAGCTAAGCGCTGTTGGAGTGAGTACCGCAGTTGCATCGCTGCCATCTGGGTAGCGGCCATAACTGTAACCACTTAGTGCTTGGCCTTTTTTCCATGCGAGTTGTTCTATAATTACGTTGTTACTGTAAAGGCTTACGGTATCGCTTGCGCCTAATTTAAACGCTACACTTGGCAGGTCGCCTAAATCATCGGTGCTTGCGTAAATACGGTAAAACTCACCAGGCGATAACGTAATATCAGGTAGAGCAAATTGCTCGTTATTGTCATCACTTAGTGTGTAATCGGCTAAATAAACATCGCTACTGCTTGTTACATAAAGCTCTATCCAGTCTTCACCGCCGCTGCTATCTTTTGCTACTACTTCGTTTATACGCAGTGGCGCATCTTCAGCAATTAGTGTGGTAACAAGTGTAGAGGTGTCGGCAGTTTGGTTAGCTGCGCCTTCTGTTGGCGTTAATGTTTGCGCTGTACCGGTACCATCGGTGTATAGGCCATAACTAAAGCCTTCAGCGGCTTCGCCTTCTTCCCAATCAAGTACAGACACCGCAGTGTCGTCCTCATATAACGTAACCGCATCGTCGCTCCCTAGTTTAAAGGTAACGTAGTAACCGCTATCGGGCGGTGTGTCGGTTTCATCAATGGCTTGAATAACAATAAATTCACCTTGCGAAAGCGATACAGCAGGTAAAGCTTGAGGCTCTCTGTCGGCGTTATCATCAACAAGTGAAAATACCGATAGGTCGGCTATATCTTCAGTGGCGTATAGCTCAATCCAGTCGTAGGTGGTATCGCTTGGGCTTGCGACAATTTCGTTAATAACTAAGCCTGTTGAGGTGGTTGTTGATGATGAGTCAGTTTGCTCTGTGCTGCTATCGGTTGTTTGCTCAGTACCGCCACAGCCATATAAAAATGTAGTAGAGGCAATAACTGAATAAAATATAAAGGGTTTTATATTCATGTATGCATGCTTATTATTTTATTAAGGTGGGCAAACTATAAAAATACAAGGTGCAAACAATGTGTAAACATTCAGTAATATTCAGTATAGTAAACTTAATTACTCACTTTAAAAGTTACCTTAACATTATGTTTAAACAATTAATTTTATTATGCGCGTTAAGCATGCCGCTTGTAAGCTGCGCTGCTACGGCGCCATTTTCGGGCGAGATAAGTACGCAAGCACTGTTAAGCGATTACGATAAGTTTAACAAGCAATACAAAGCGTTTGCACCAACCGATCAAGATATAGCCCTAATGCAAAAGCTTGCAGGCAAGGAGCTAATTGTATTATTTGGCACTTGGTGCCACGACAGCCAGCGCGAAGTGCCAAAGCTGATTAAGTTACTTGAAGAATCTAAGGTAGAACTTGCAAGCATTGACTATGTGGCTGTGGGTTACAACAAACGCGATGATGCAGGCATCGCACAGGCGCACGACTTACAATACACGCCTACGTTTGTTGTTAAACAAAATGGTAAAGAGTTAGTACGCGTAATTGAAAAACCAACAGGTACATTAGCGCAAGACTTAACGCAGGGCTTGTGAGTAGAGCTTGGAAATATGAGAGCTTACCGGTTTAGCTGATAGGTTTATAAGTTAGCTGGTGGGCAGTTATGTATATGTATAGCTCTTGAGTATTTTAACTTGTGAAGTCGAGGTTTGGCTCCTTTGGCTGAGCCAAAATGGGAATTCAGCTATGGTTTGTATATCAATTAAAGCAAATAAAAAACGAATTAATTTACAAGCACGTTGTGGTATTTCTTAATATGCCTAAGGACCTACGTAAAAATTTGATTGCTGCGATTCTTAGCCCTTTAATTGTATTACCAGTCCTTGGCTTTTGCTATTTGTATGCGGGTATCGAAAACTATACTTCTGTTAGTTCATTAATTTCAGGTGTTGGTTTTGGTATATCAATAGGGATGGGAAGTTTATTTTATTTTTATCCTTTAATGTTCATTTACGGATTACCTATTAGCTTATTACTCCAAAAGTTAAATTTATTTAAATTACCGGTAGTTTTAATCTTAAGCATACTTCCAGTTTTTTTACTTAGTCTATTTAGTGAATTTAATCGTGAAACATTGGTTGTACATTTATTAGTACTTTCAATAGGCTTAACTAGTTGGCTTATATATAATAAATTAAAGTAACACCACTACAAGCGATTAATGTCACACAACCTTTCTCTTACTGACTTACAGCACAGAACCTCTATTCACTAAACAGGCTTTTTTCGAAGGCTTGCGCAGCGTGTGAAGACGGTCTGTCTTTATAATGCAGTTGATACAGTGGCCGAGAGAGTTGCTCGTTATTTTTTTGGCTCAGGCGTGTTAATTTACCTAGCTGTACTAAATCTTCTGTGACTACATTTGGCAATAAAGCAACGCCCATACCTTGCGCAACAGCCCTGGCTATTGCTTCGTTGCTGCCTAATTGCATACTTTGCTCTGCTTGTATGCCGTGCTCTGCTAATAACTTTACCGACATTTCTAACGTGCCAGAGCCTGGCTCGCGTAATAACCAAAACTGCTTATTTAACCATGCTTTTAAGTTTTTAGTGGGCTTAAAGTTGCTCGGTATAACGACACTCATTAAATCGTTTTGCCAGTGCTTACTAATAATATGCGGCTCGGTAGGTGTGCCTTCAACCAGTGCTAAATCTATAGTGCATTCAAGTAATGCATGCTCAATTTGTGCGGTATTAGCCACTTGTACTTCTACTTTTATATGCGGGTACTGCGCACAAAATTTGGCTAAATAGGGTGGTAGCCAATAGCTGGCAATGGTGGTGCTGGTGCCAATAACGAGCGTGCCGCGCTTAAGCCCCGTGCGCGATTTTATATCGTCAATGGCGGCTTTTTCTATAGCAAAAATACTACGGGCGTGATCATACAAGGCTTGGCCGCCTTCGCTTAAGGTGAGCTTTTTACCTTTAGATGCACGTTCAATAAGTTGAATATTTAACTGATGCTCTAGCTCTTTTAAAGCCTTTGATACAGCAGGCTGGCTTATAAAAAGCGCCTCGGCTGCGCCTGAAAAACTACCCAATTTAGCCACTGTATAAAACACCCGAAGTGCATGTAAGTTCATTGTATAACCCTAAATTGCATAACCCTTAATTGTATAACCTTAAGTTATCAAATCATGATTTTAATGTATTGGAGTTATATTTTGAGCTTTCTTACAATTAAGTCAACACATCAACATTGTTTAATTGAGGGAATAGTATGCTTAGCGCTATTAAAAATGGGTTTCAACCTTTGGGTATTAATACTAAGCAGTACAGTGACTCTCGCTGGTGGCTAGGTATGCTGCTGGTGGTTATTTTAGCGGGGGCATCTGTTGCATTAAGTAAGTTACAAATAATGCAAACTGCGCAATTTAGCTCACTCACTATTGGTATTGTGCTTGGCATTATTGTGGGCAACAGTGTGTTTTCGCGCATTGCTACGCAAACCGATGTAGGTGTTGATTACGCTAAAAGTATATTACTTAAAGCAGGCGTTATTTTATTTGGGTTTAGAATTACCTTTACGCAAGTAGCGGGTGTGGGCTGGAGTGGCTTACTAACCGACATTGTTATGCTTGTTGGTACGTTTATATTAGCAGTTCAACTTGGCAAACGTGTATTTAAGCTTGATGAGCAAACAACTATATTAATAGGTGCGGGTAGCTCTATTTGTGGCGCTGCAGCGGTAATGGCAACAGAACCCGTTATAAAAGCACAAGCGCATAAAGTATCGGTAGCGGTGGCAACGGTTGTGGTGTTTGGCACGTTAAGTATGTTTGCCTACCCAATAATGTTTGATTATATGGGGTTAAGTGAGCACGCATACGGTGTTTTTGTTGGTTCAACCATTCATGAAGTTGCGCAAGTGGTTGCAGCGGGTACCGCGGTAAGCGCCAATGCAGCCGACACCGCGGTTATAGAAAAAATGCTACGCGTAATGATGCTTGCGCCATTTTTAGTAGGCTTATCGTTTTGGCAAAGTAAAAAGCATGCAAACATAAACGCACAGGGCAGCGAGCATAAATCGGGAATTACAATCCCTTGGTTTGCGGTGTTATTTATAGCGGCAAGTGGGATACATTCGCTCCCTATAATTCCGCAAGTGGCTACAAGCGCCATTGTATGGTTTGATAATATATTACTTACCATCGCGATGGTGGCTTTAGGTTTGCGTACACATGTTGGCGCTATTCGCCAAGCAGGTATAAAACCACTGTTATTAGCAGGTTGTTTGTTTTTGTTTTTAACTTTGGGTGGCTTTGCCATTAATGTGGGCATTGCGCAGCTGTTTTAAATTTTGGATGAATAACCTGAATTCTGGTTAAGAGATTTAAAAACGCTATAAATAATAACGATATTTAAGCTTGTTTCTCTCTAGCTAGAAATTTTTGGGGAAAACAAGGCGAATTTACGCGTCAAGAGCTGGCCTATTGCAAGTAAATTCAACGCAGTTAGCGCTAAAAATAGCTGCTTGAGATAGATTTATTATCCAGAACTCAGGTTAACTAGATTGGCTTAAATAGGCCAGTCTACTTCGTTTAAGTGATCGAGCTGCTGTGTTTTATTACTGTGCCCGTGCCATTTATTGGTGTAAGTGCCATTTGAGTCAAACTGCGCAGTTTGCTTTTGTATATTAAAGTGACGACCGCCACGCGGATCTACCCCTACACCGGCTATGTATTGCCAGTTGCCCCAGTTAGCCGCTACATCGTAATCAATCAATTGTTGTTCAAAGTAGGCTGCACCGTATCGCCAATCAAGGCAAAGCTCGTTAACTAAGCAGCTTGCTGCAATTTGCCTTGCTCGGTTTGAAATGTAACCCGTAGTGTTTAGCTCTTTCATAATGGCATTTACAAGCGGATAAGGCGTTGTGCCATTACACCAAGCAGCAAAGCGTGTAGGTGTAAAAGTAGTAAGCGGTTTAGTTTGTTTTTGCCCTTTAAAGCTAAACAGGCTGTTACCTGCTTTAAGTGCGTGCCATTTAAAATACTCTCGCCATAGCAATTCAAATTTAATCCAATAAGTCGACTCGTTTGCCGTATTGCTTTGTTCGTAATTTTCTACGGCTTTGTAAACTTGTTTTGCACTTATACAGCCAAAGGCAAGCCAAGTACTAAATTTGGTGGTGTTGTTAAAGCCATCAAGCTCGTTGCGAGTCGTTTTATAAGTACTTGGCATTGCGCCAGCAAAATACTGTTTTAAATGTGCTTGCGCGCTGTTAAGCCCGCCATGCATTACGCCTTTGTTTGTTATACGTTCTATAGGTTTTTTAGCGCATAAAGTTATTGGCTGAGGGAGCAAACCGTTTGGCAAAGTTGTTGGTGTAATGGAGTTATTGGCGGCCTCTACCTTTTTACGAAACGGGGTAAAGTGTTTAGGTAATTCGCTTAATTCAAAGGGGAGGTCGCTTTGGTTATAGAGCGTGTCTTGCTGCGACCCTGTAAATTTTGTATTTGGGCAATGTGCTTTGAGTAAGTTTATTTGGCGTTGCTCATACAGGCCAAATTGCTCGCTGTATACCACTTCATCAATATTTTGCTCATTTATACGCGCTTTTAAAAGCGATACGGGTTCGCCTTCAAGCACATGCAGGGTTTGCCCGCGCTCAATAAGTGCTTGTTGTAGTTCGTACAAACTTTGCATTAAAAACTGCTGCTTATGTATGCCGTAAGGTTTTTGTTGGTAGTTACTATTTTTAAACCAGTGCGGGTTTATAACAAATACAATATCAAGCGCACATTGCTGCAGCGCAAGATCACTAAAAATGGGGTTGTCGGCTAGGCGTAAATCGTTTTGTAGCCAATATAAAATGCGTTTGCTCATACTTCTGCTCTGGTTTTTGTAATCATTAAGTTTACGAAGCAAAAGCGGGTAGGGATTAGTTTTGAGGTGTTTAAGAGGGTTTAAAAAGAGGCGATTATTAAACCGCCTCTTAGTTTATTGAAGTATTGTTTTAAATAGCCGATTTTTGTTTTGCTATCCAATCGTTTATTACGTCTTCAAGTACTGCCATAGGGAGCGAGCCTTGGCCAATAACGGTGTCGTGAAAGCTGCGTATGTCAAATTGTGGGCCGAGTTCTTTTTCGGCTTTTGCACGCAGTTCGCGTATTTTTATTTCGCCCATTTTGTAAGAGAGTGCTTGGCCTGGCCATGAAATATAACGATCTATCTGATCTTCTACGGCGCTTTGTGGCAATGCCGTGTGACTGGCTAGGTAATCAATTGCTTTTTGACGGCTCCAGCCAAAGGCATGAATACCGGTATCAACCACTAAGCGCACTGCACGCCACATTTCGTAGCCTAAACGGCCAAAATCACTGTACGGGCTTTGATAAAAACCCGCTTCTTTACCTAAGCGCTCTGTGTATAGTGCCCAACCTTCGCCAAATGCAGAGTGGCTAAGTGTGCGTCTAAATTCGGGTACATTTAGCTCCATAGCAATAGCGTTTTGTAAATGATGCCCTGGTATGGCTTCGTGCAGGCTGAGTGCTTCTAAATTATACAAAGGTTGCAGTTTAGGTGTTGAGGCTAAAAAGTAAGTACCTGGTGAGCGGTTGTCGGCCGGTGGCATATAAAACGCGCCACGACTTGCTGAGCCTTTTATAGTAAAGGTGTTACGCGGTAAATGGCCAAAGTAAGTGGGCAATTTGCCATACATTTTTTGTGTTATAAATGCGGTTTTTTCTAGCAGGTCTTGCGCGTCTTTTGCGTAAAATTGCTCATCGGTTGCTAAAAATTCTAAAAACTCACTATAGGTGCCATCAAAACCTACTTCATCAATAATATTTTGCATTTTCGTTTTTATACGCGCCACTTCTTTAAGGCCTAACTCATGTATTTGTTTAGGTGTGGCGTTTGTTGTGGTGTAGTAATTAACCGTGTACTTGTAGTAATCAAGCCCGCCTTCAACGCTTGCAATACCAGGCTGCGCTCTACAATGTGGCATATAGTCATTCTTAAAAAAGTCGTAAAAATGCTGATAGGCAGGAATTACTTTATCTTTAATTACAGCTTGGGCTTTTTGTTTTAAGCTTGCTTTTTGTGCTGTACTAAAGGTACTAGGTATACGAGTAAAGGGCTCGTAAAGGGCGCTGTTTTCGGGGTTTTTAACTATGTGCGCGCTAATGCTTTGGCTGTAATTTTCAAAGGTTTTACAGTAATGGGTAAAGCCTGTTTTTATTCCTTCTTTCATTAAATCAATATTTTGCTGATTAAAGCGTGGGTAGTCGGCAAGGCTGATTAAAAATGCGTTGTAATCATCAGCTGTTAAAAAAGCCATATTAGCGGGCGCTTCTGCAAAGTAAGTATGCCAGCCACTTAAAAAATTAACCGGAAAATACTTATCTTGATAAAGGTAGCTTTGCTGCTCGGTTTCTCGCTCATATTTAAATAAGCGGTAGTTCATTAGCTGATCCTTGTTGAGCGTTTTTGGGTCAATGTTGGCTAAGCTTTTTAGTACGCTGTTGTTATAAGCTTGGCGCTTTGCAATGGCTTGCTCGCTCCAATTTGGTAATGTGCCGTTTGGTTTCCAACCGTCTGGGTCGGTTCGAAAAAATATTTTTTCAGTTTTGGCATTTTGCCAATGGTTATCAATAATGGTTTTTAAATCGTTGTTACTGTCGGCAAGGCTTGGTAGCGAGGTGGCTGCTAAGCAAATAGCTAAAATACGTTTTTTAAACATAGTCATCCGTTATTGGCGAGTTAGTCGCGCTTTTTTATTTTAATTTGTGTTTAATATAGTACCAAGTTAACTAAATCAATGCGCTCACTTTTACAGCCCATATTTAGTGGTTTTATTTTTGATTGAACAAATTTCACTGCATAACTGATTGGCGTACTAGTTTATTGTTTTATCAGCGTTTAGAATAATTAAAACTTATTATAAAAAATGACCGTCATGTTTAATAAAGTAATCGCCCTAATTGATGAAGCTAACAACCAAGACCCAAACACTGAGCAATTTAATGGGGAGAGTGTTCCTAAAGAATATTTATACTCACAGCGTATGAGCGATATGCTTAGCCGTTTTAACCCAGGTGCTGACGAGCAAATGCAAATTGCAGTGCGTGGGCAGCATATACAACGTTGGAAGTCGCCCCGTAGTGACTTTGCAATGAACAAGCAAGGCTATCATCAGTGGCGCAGTGCACTTTATATATTTCATGCAAGTACTGTTGTAGCGCTTATGCAGCAAGCTGGGTACGGTGAGGCTGAGCAAAACCGAGTGTACGATGCAGTTGCTAAAAAAAATATTAAACGTAACCCCGACAGCCAATTAGTAGAAGATGTAGCTAGCCTTGTATTTATTGAGCATTACATGCTCGGGTTTGCTAATAGCAAGCCTGATTACGATGAGCAAAAATGGATTGGGATTATTCGCCGTACATGGCAAAAAATGTCAGATGACGCGCATGAGTTTGTATTGGCTGGCCATATTACATTGCCACCACCGCTTGTTGGGCTTATTCATAAAGCACTTGAGTAAAGTAGTGTAAGTTAAGTATTAAAATAAAAGGATTTTAGAATGTTATGCCCACGCACAAATACCTCTCTTGAACCGTTATTAATTGGCGGTATCACTGTTTATACCTCAGCGCAAGGCGGCGTGTTTTTTGATAACAGCCAAATTTTTAAGTTTAGCTCGCCTGAGTTAAAGCATGGCCAGGTGCTACTTAAACATTTAAGTAACCTTATTGAAGGTGAGGGCGATGTATCATCGCGAGTAAATTGCCCAAAGTGCCCAAGTATAGTGATGATGCGCCGGTATTTCTCACCGCTAAAAGTGGTTGAAATAGACGAGTGTCCAGGTTGCGCTGGCATATGGCTTGATAGTGGGGAGCTTGCAAAAATACACGAAAACCATTTAACACCCAAAGAGAGAAAGTTGTTAGCCCACGAAATGGCAACCAATCATGGGTTTATAACTATTAAGCCGCCAAAGTCCAAGTATTCCTCCAAAGCGCCTAAAAATACCCAAGGCACCACTGTTGAACGGCTTGTGCAATTGGCATTACTTAATCTCCAATAAAAAACGGCGTACTAAAAAGTACGCCGTTTTTTTGTAATAAATTAACGCTTATGCAGTTTATTTATTACGGTTTTCTTTTGCAAAGGCACGTATTTTACGTTTTTGCGAAAGCGTTACTTTGTTAGTACGCCCTGCAAATGGGTTATCACCTTCTCTAAATTCAATTTTGATTGGGGTACCCATAATTTTGAGTGCTTTACGGTAGTAGTTCATCAGGTAGCGTTTGTAGCTATCTGGTAAATCATGAACTTGGTTACCGTGAATTACAATGCGTGGCGGGTTATAACCACCGGCATGCGCATATTTAAGCTTAACACGACGACCACGAACAAGTGGCGGCTGGTGATCGGCCTGTGCCATGTCCATAATACGGCGAAGCATTGCGGTGCTAATACGTTTAGTTGCTGACTCGTACGCTTCATCAACCGACTCAAATAAATGGCCAACACCTGTACCATGAAGTGCAGATATAAAGTGCAAGCGTGCAAAATCAATAAAGCCTAAACGGCGATCAAGCTCTGTTTTAATGCGGTCTTTAACGTAGTCGTCAAGCCCATCCCATTTGTTCACAGCAATAACCAATGAACGACCTGAGTTAAGCGCAAAACCTAATAAGCTTAAGTCTTGATCAGAAATACCATCGCGGGCATCAACAACCAGTAATACTACATTTGCATCTTCAATTGCTTGAAGTGTTTTAATTACTGAGAACTTTTCAACTACGTCGCTTACTTTTTTACGCTTACGAACACCTGCGGTATCTATTAAAATATATTCTTTGTCGTTACGGGTCATCGGAATATAAATAGAATCGCGGGTAGTACCTGGCATATCGTATACAATCACACGTTCTTCACCGAGTATACGATTTGTAAGTGTTGACTTACCTACGTTAGGGCGACCAATAATAGCCAGTTTTACAGGTTTGTCTGCAAAGGCTTGGTGATCTGTATCGTCGCCTTCAGCTTCTTGGTATAAATCGATTAACTCTTCATCGTCATCAGCAACATCTTCATCAAGCGCGGCCAGCTCAGCAATCACAGGTTGTAGCGTTTGTTCAAGCAATAGTGTTATGCCACGGCCATGCGCTGCTGCAATATGATGCACTTCACCTAATGATAGTTGATAAAATTCAGCACAGTTTGAGTCGGCGTCTATCCCGTCAGTTTTATTGGCAACCACAAAGCTTTTTTTCTCTTGCTTTCGCAAATGATTAGCAATGGCTTGATCTGCAACGGTCATGCCTACGCGGGCATCAACTAAAAATAACACAATGTCGGCTTCTTCAATGGCAAGTAAAGACTGGTCGGCCATTTCGGTTTCGATGCCTTCTTCTGAGCCATCAATACCACCCGTGTCTACCACGATAAATTCATAGCCATCGTAATTAGCTTGGCCATATTTTCTATCTCGTGTTAAACCTGGAAAATCGGCTACGAGTGCATCACGAGTACGTGTTAAACGGTTAAATAATGTGGATTTGCCCACATTGGGTCGCCCAACTAGAGCGATCACGGGAAGCATAAACTACCTCTTTAAAAAACAACAAAAGGCTTCGCAGTGCGAAGCCTTACAAAAAACCTTTAAGTGTTAGCTAGTTAGTTAGGTATGTTTACCACACTAACTTCACCATCACGGGTGTATAAAATTAGCTTATCGTCGGCTACAACGGGTTCTACAAAAAAGCCTGAGCTGTCAAATTCTTCACGAGATACTAACTCGCCAGTGTCTTTGTTTAGCCAATGCAGGTTACCTTCTTGGTCGCCTAAAGCTAAGTGGCTACCTGCAACGGCAGGGCCTGTAAGGTACCAACCACGTAGAGCGGGTTGGCTCCAACGTTCAATACCTGAATTTTTATCTAATGCGTAAATTACGCCATCACTATCTACTAGGTAAATAGTTTGTGCATCCATCGCTATTTCGCGGTAGCTGCTGTATTCACGCTTCCATACTACATTACCTGAGCGAATATCTACCGCTGCTAGATTACCGTTATAAGCAATAGCATAAGCGTAAGGGCCGCTAATAAGTGGTTGCGTGTCTACATCAACCAAACGCTCAAATTCTGATGCACCTTTAGCTACGGCAATTTCTGCACTCCATGCTGAGTAACCGCTTTCTGAAATTAGTACGCTCAGCTTGCCTGTTTCTAAGCCCATTAACACACCACCGTTTGCAACTGTTGGCGAGCTTTGGCCGCGCAGTGTAAGTGGAGGTACTTCTTGTTCAAAGTTCCAGCGTTCTTCGCCTGTATCTGGGTGCAGCGCTAATAATTTACCCGAGCCTAAATTAACAAAAATTAAGCCATCGCCAGCAGCGGGTTTAGATAGTGCTTCGCCAGGTACATTTTTACGCCATACTTCTTCACCCGTTTCGCGGTCAAGAGCAATAATAAAGCCGTGCTCAGAGCCTACGTAAATTTTACCATAAGCTTGTAATATACCACCCGATAATTTTGCTGTGCCATTATCTGACCATGGCCAAAACGATAGGTTTTCACGTACATCGGTTTCCCATAACGTGTCACCATTAGTCAGCGAAAGCGCTTCAATTTGGCCTTCACGGCTGGCTACAAAAACAGTGTCTTTGTATACAGCAGGCGATAAGCGAGAAAAATAATGCTCTACACCACTGCCAACCGACTCTTGCCATACTACGTTTGTTTCAAACTGATTAACAATTTCAGGGAGTACCAACTCGTCTTCGTCATCGCTTGATGAACAACCCATTAGTGTTGCCATGCACAGTGCTAGAGTTGCTGTTGTTATTTTTTTCATACCTAAAACCTTATGCCGCTGGGCTAGTTACTGCTAGGTCGTCTAATTTAATTTGTAATAAAGGGTTTGTTGCTAACCCACCTGCATCGGCAGCGGCTTGATACGCAGTGCGAGCTTGGTCTTTATTACCTTGTGCAATGTAAATATCGCCTTTAAGCTCAGCTACATTGGCATTATATGCCTCTGGTAGTGGTGAGTTTAATGTGCTTAGCGCTTCGTCAAACTTACTTTGCGCAAGTTGAATACGGGCTAAACGCGTAATTGCGATGGCTTTAAGCTCTTCGCTTTGGGCGTTTGTAACAATCCAGCTTAGTTTTTCGCTAGCTAAGTCTAATTTTTTTGCATCAACAGCATCTTTTGCTGCAACAAAAGCGGCTAAAGTTGCATAGCTTGTGTCTTGATTATTTTTAATAAATGTATCAGCTGCGCCTAGTACATCATCACCCTGCACAAGTGTTGTATATTCGTCAGATGCTTGCTCAGCAGTTGTAATTTGGTTTTGGTTATATGCTTTCCAGCCGTATAAGCCACCTAAACCTACAATTACACCTAGCGCAAGTGATATACCGTTTTCGCGAAAAAAGCGCTTAATGGCTTCTGCTTGTTGTTCTTCTGTTGAATAAATGTCCATTACTACCTCTTATGTTAGCTTAGCTATTTATAAGCTCAGCTAATAGCGCTTTAGCTTGTTCTAATTCTAGTGTGACTTGCTCTTTACGCTCGCGTAAATATTTTATGGTCACAACGCCTTTTTCTAATTCATCTTCGCCAATAATTACGGCAACAAGTGCATCGCTTTTATCAGCTCGTTTTAGTTGTTTTTTAAAGTTACCGCCACCGGCATGTACCATAACGCGTAAACCCGGTACGTCGCTGCGCAGTTGCGCTGCAATGGCAGGGGCTTGAATACTTGCTTTGTCACCCATTGCAGCTAAATATACATCAGCATTGCGACGAATGTCACCTACACACTCAAGGGCTTGAAGTAACAGCACTAAACGCTCAAGGCCCATTGCAAAACCTACCGCTGGGGTGGCTTTGCCGCCAAGTTGCTCAACTAAGCCATCGTAGCGCCCGCCGGCACATACTGTACCTTGTGCGCCTAGGCTATCTGTTACCCATTCAAACACGGTGCGGTTGTAGTAGTCTAAACCACGTACTAACTTTTCATTAACCGTATATATGACGCCAGCTGCGTCTAAACGTTCACATAAATTTGCAAAATGTTCTTTTGATTCAGCATCTAAATGCTCAGACAATTTAGGTGCATCCACTAAAATTGCTTGCACGTCTGGGTTTTTGCTGTCAAGTACACGTAATGGGTTTGAGTACATACGGCGCTTTGAATCTTCATCAAGCACGTCGGTATGTTGTTCAAGGTAGGCTACAAGTGCATCGCGGTAATCAGCACGGGCTTCGTTAGAGCCCAATGAGTTAAGCTCTAAACGAACGTGTTCGTTAATGCCAAATGCTTTCCATAATTGCGCGGTAAGTAATATAACCTCTGCGTCTATATCGGCTGTGGCAATACCAAATGTTTCTAAACCAAATTGGTGAAACTGACGGTAGCGGCCTTTTTGCGGGCGTTCATGACGAAACATCGGGCCCATATACCACAGACGCTGCTCTTGGTTATAAAGCAAGCCATTTTGATTACCTGCACGTACACACACTGCGGTGCCTTCTGGGCGAAGGGTTAGCATGTCGCCGTTACGATCGGCAAAGGTGTACATTTCTTTTTCTACTATATCGGTTACTTCACCAATAGAGCGCTTAAATAAGTCGGTTGATTCTACAATAGGAAAACGAATTTCTTGATAACCGAACGAAGCTACTGTCTCGCGTAAAATGTTTTCTACTTTCTGCCAAACTTGCGTGTCGCCCGGCAGACAATCGTTCATACCGCGAACTGCCTGAATTTGTTTTGCCACTGATAAATCCTAATTACTGTTTATGTGTAATAAAAAATGCTTACACAACAAGAATGCTAAAAATTGACCCGTCATTATATACCCAAATGACCCCATGATGCGAGCGTCGTTGGAATTAAAAGCGATTTAGGCAAGGCATTGATTGAAAGTAATAGTGGTTCTATTGTTAAAATCAATAACGCAGTATAAATCGCTTTTAAACCAACCCGTTGGGCGGTTCACAGACACTTACTCTCATCGTTGTTACTTTTTAAAAGGGATTGCCATTCTTGCAAAGTAACGCCTTGATATTAAGAGCCTGTGAAACGCTGAATTCTGTATCTTGGGGTCGTTTGGGTATCCTCTAGCTATAAAGGTAAACGCCAAACAGCGTGGTTTGGCGCTTTATACGGTATTTATTCGACTATTTTTATGTCGATAGGTGTTTGCTGCTCTTTTTGGGCAATAAAGTCGCGTACGTAGCCTTCGAGCTGGTCAACAATGTTGTTGTTATCTATACGCGCTTTTTGGCGCTCGCCATTAATGTATAAACCTGAGCGGCGATTTGCACCGGCAAGGCCAATATCACTAACAAGAGCTTCACCTGGGCCATTAACTACACAACCAATCACCGAAACAGACATTGGCTCAACCACATCTTCTAGGCGTTCTTCAAGTTGGTTCATGGTGCTTACTACATCAAACTCTTGACGTGAGCAGCTAGGGCAGGCAATAAAGTTAATACCGCGTGAGCGTATACGCAGCGATTTTAAAATATCAAAACCTACTTTGATTTCTTGAACTGGATCGGCAGCAAGTGACACACGTAGGGTGTCGCCAATCCCTTCGGCAAGTAACATGCCTAAACCTACAGCCGATTTAACCGAACCTGAGCGCATGCCGCCGGCTTCGGTGATCCCTAAATGCAGGGGTTGATCTATTTCTTTAGCAAGTAAGCGATAAGCGCCTACAGCTAAAAATACGTCTGATGCTTTTACCGATATTTTAAATTGGTCAAAATCAAGGCGGCGTAATATATCTACATGGCGCATTGCTGATTCAAGTAATGCCTCGGGAGTTGGCTCGCCGTATTTTTCTTGTAGGTCGCGCTCTAATGAGCCGCCATTTACACCAATACGAATAGGAATATTATGCTCGCGTGCTGAGTCTACAACGGCTCTAATACGCTCTTCACTGCCTATATTCCCCGGGTTTATACGCAGGCAATCTACGCCGTATTTTGCCACTTTTAACGCTATGCGGTAATCAAAGTGAATGTCGGCTACAAGCGGTATACTAACTTGCTCTTTTATACTTTTAAACGCTTCTGCAGCATCCATTGTTGGTACAGATACCCGCACTATGTCGGCGCCGGCATCTTGTATTGCCTGAATTTGCGCTACCGTGGCATCTATATCTAGGGTGTCGGTATTGGTCATCGACTGCACGGCAATAGGGGCACCGTCACCAATAGGCACGTTGCCTACATTGATGCGGGTTGATTTTCTGCGTTTAATTGGAGATTCTGAAAACATAGCGACTACTCTGCTAATGGTAATTTAAATTTGGCTAAACGATTTTTAGGATAGCCAGAAATATCAACTGGCTCGCCGTTTAGAGAAACACTAACTACGTCGTGCTTACCCAGCACAACTGAAAAAGGCGGGGTACCGCTTACAGTCATTTTATAGCCTGCTTTTTTTACGCCAAATGCAATGCGCTCACCTTCGCCATCATGTATTTCTACCCAGCTTTCATCGTTAAACACCATGTTAATTGTACTGATGTTGCTTTGCGTGTCGGGCTCGCTAGTCGCTGCTTGCGTGCTTGCTGCAATAGGTGCTGTTGTATTTACGGCTTCACTTAAGGGCACTTGTTCATCACTTGTAGGTGTTATAGCCGGTGTGCGCTGTGCAATTTGTGTTGCTTGCATCTGCGAACTACTCTGGCTTTCATTATTAAGCGCATTATTATTTTGCTGGTTATCTAAAATTGAATTTTCAATATTGATAGTGCTAGTTTGTTCATCAATAGGCGTGGCATTTTGCCAAAACCACATGGCAGATGAGCCAATAACAATGGCTAAAATAATGTAGCTCACCAGCATTAAGCGGCTGTCGTGAGCCTCTTTTTCTGTGCGGCGCGAAAAGCTTTGCATGTTAGCCGGCTTTGTAGGCTCAGGCGGTGCAGGTAGCTTAGCTAAAATAGGGGCACTGTCGACGTTTAGTTCGCGACAATAGTTTTTTATATAACCTTTTACAAAGGTTATAGGGCCTAACGTTTGGTACTGATCGCTTTCTAATCGTTGTAACTGAGAAATAGAAAGTTTAAGCGGGCCAGTCAGTGACTCTAAGCTTATATTAGCTTGTTCTCTGTGCGCTTTTAATAGCTGCCCAACACTTGGTTCATCGCTTTGTTGCGTAGTTTCTTCTGTCATAATAAGTACGAATTTGGATCCACTAGTAATAGTCTGTGCCCGGGTGTAAGTTCTATATCTGGGCTTAATTTATTCCACCGCATTAATTCATCAATTAATACATGCCGCTGGGTAGCTATGTCGTAAAGGGTATCACCAGCTTTAATCTCGTAATAAATATTAGGATCGTTTAAATAAATTTTACTTCCGTTGATAACACGATCCGACTCCTTTAGACCATTCCACTGCAGGAGTTTTTGTAGTTTAACATTGTATCGCACCGAAATGCTAAATAGGTTTTCACCAAACTCAATAATATGAAAAGGCACCTCTAACGGTGGTACTTTTGGATTAAGCATTGGTGGCGCTTGTTTTACACTAGGTTGGTAGTTTTTTAGTGTAATGTCTTGATTATCGTTGTACGAATTATCACTAAATACCGCGCTGTCTTTTTTAGCTTCGTAAAATACAACAGTATTGTTTAAGCCCGAATTTTGTGGGCCATTTGCAGCAGAACGCGTACTTTGCGGCGCATTAAAGTTAGCTTGTTTGGGAGCGCCAAACGAAATTATTTTAACTTCGTCATCATTTTTTGGGGGTTGCGTAGAGGCGGCTTTTGGCGGCGCTGCTATAGCAGATGATGTTTGCTGATCTTGGTGCTCTGTTGTTAATGCTAAAAGTACCGCTGTGGTATCTGTTTTAGTCTCTGCAGATGCACTTATGGCTGGCGGTGTACCTACTGCTTGGGCAGGTTGGTTTTTGTCTGCTTCAGATGCCTCTGCCTTATTTGTAACATTAGGGGCCGCTACCACAGCAGGTACTTCTGTATTAGTTGTTGCTATTTTAGCTTGCGCTGGTTGAGCCGGTGATGTGTGCGCTTTCACTTCATCACTTTGCCCAGCTAAGGTTTTTTGTTTGTTTGCTGCGGTAATGGTTGCCTGTGCTTTTGCCGTCTCATTTAATACTGGGCTAGATGGCTCAACACCAGGGGAAATTAAGCTGGTAGAATTATCGGTAGTTGGACGTTTTTTACGAATAATTTTAATTTTTGGTTGCTCAACACTGATTTGCTCTTCACCATACTGCTCTTGAAGCTCCTCAAGCTGCGCTTTACGGTATTTTTCGCGCAGTATTTCAAACTCAGTTTGTTTAGTACGATTATCGCGAATAGCATAAGCTTGGTTACTTGTTGGGTAAGTTTGCAATATGGTGGCGGCAATTTTTTCTGCTTCTTCTATTCTGCCCATTCGCTGTTTAATTAAATAACTAAGTAATAAAGCCCGTGCAGACACACGGCCAGTATCGTCATGGCGCTTTAAAACGTCGCTGGCTTTATGTAAGTCACTTTTAGCATAAAAAAGGGCTGCTAAGCTAATTAGGGTCGATGTACGCTGCGAGCTATGATTAAGTGCTTGTGTAAAGTAACTCTCTGCATTTTCAAAGTCGTTAAATTCAATGGCACATAGTGCAAGGTTTTCGTAGCTTTCGGCAACGCGAATATAGCTTGGGATATCAATAGCTTTTAAAAACTGATCAGTTGCGCGGTCATACTCTTTAATACTACATAAAAATACCCCGTAGTTATTAAGCGTATTTGGATCGTCAGGCTTGATTGCTAATGCTTTTTGATAAGCTTTATCGGCACGCTCGTTTTCCCCTACTTGTTGGTAATAATAAGCAAGAGAGTAATGTACTTCAGGAAGATTAGGGGCAAACTCTATAGCTCGCTCAAGGTTATACTTTGCTTGCGAGTTATTGCCTGTTTCTAAGTATTGTAAAGCCAGAGCGATACGTGTGCGTGCTGCGCCTGCATTATTGATTTTATTTTCGACGACGGGTTTGTCACTGCCGTTATAACTACTTTCACTTACGCAGCCTGTAAGGGTAAGTGTTGAAAGTGTTAAAGCAAGTAAAGATCGCATTACCTTGTCTCTGTTTTTCTATCCATAGCGCCTATCTTACCTAAAACCCTTGGTGTTGCATCATTTATTTAAAAATAAACAACTTATCCACCCTGCATAAAGAAAATACGCAGGGTGGTAACAGGCTTATGCTTGTTGGATATTTACGCTAATGGCGTTATCGTCGCGCATTTTCTTTTTCGCCATACGCTTAGTACGGTCAACAACATCGCCAGCTAATTGCCCACAGGCGGCGTCAATATCGTCACCGCGAGTACGACGAACAATACACGTAATACCCGCAGCTTGTAGTACTTTAGAAAAACGGTCAATACGGCTGTTGCTAGAGCGCGTGTATTCGTTACCCGGGAACGGGTTAAACGGAATAAGGTTAACTTTAGAAGGGGTACCTTTAAGCGTTTTAACCAGCTCATGTGCTTGGTCGGTGCTGTCGTTAACGCCATTTAGCATAACGTATTCAATAGTCACGTCTTTATTTGCTTTAGAGCCATCGATATAACGACGACACGCAGCTAAAAATTCTTCAATAGGGTACTTTTTGTTAATTGGCACAAGTATGTCACGCAGTGCGTTATCGGGTGCGTGAAGTGAAATAGCAAGTGCTACGTCTATTTTTTCTTTTAGTAAATCAAGCGCAGGTACAACACCTGAGGTACTTAATGTTACGCGGCGCTTAGATAAACCAAAGCCCCAGTCGTCCATCATTAGCTCCATTGCTGGCACAACGTTTTTAATATTAAGTAGTGGCTCGCCCATACCCATCATTACTACGTTGGTAACGGGGCGTTTTTCGCTGTTGCCATCAAGGCCTATGTCTTTAGCTACACGCCAAACTTGGCCAATAATTTCCGATACTTTAAGGTTACGGTTAAAGCCTTGTTGCGCAGTTGAACAAAACGTGCACTCAAGGGCACAACCTACTTGTGAAGATACACATAAGGTGGCGCGGTCTTTTTCTGGGATCCATACAGCTTCCACTTCTTGGCCGCCATCAAGCACTAATGCGTACTTAATTGTGCCGTCGCTTGCTTGCTGGCGTACAGAGATTTCTGGCGCAACAATTTCGCATTCGTTTTTAAGCTTTTCTTTAAGCTTTTTATTCACGTTGCTCATATCGTCAAAGTTATCAACGCCAAAATGATAAATCCATTTCATCACCTGGTCGCCACGAAATGGCTTTTCACCGAATGATACAAATAGCTCGCGCATTGCATCTCGGTTTAAATCTAATAAGTTAATCTTTTTTTGCTCGGTCATGAAACAACCTCAATCGGTGACGGTGGAGATAAAATTTACAAGGGCGAATTGTACACAATTCACCCACTTTAATCATTAAGTAAAATATCAAAATGTACTTATGAATACTTTACGTAATGACTAAAAAAGGGCTCGAAAGCCCTTTTCTTACTTTGCATTACAGCGTTAACTGTAAAACTCGAATTAACGAGTACGTGGACAAAGCTCTTCGTCAGCGAAGAAGTACGCGATTTCGCGAGCAGCAGATTCAACAGCGTCAGAACCGTGAACAGCGTTTTCGTCGATGCTATCAGCGTAGTCTGCACGTAAAGTACCTGCTAGTGCTTCAGCTGGGTTAGTAGCACCCATGATTTCGCGGTTTTTAAGAACAGCGTTTTCGCCTTCAAGAACAGTAACCATTACTGGGCCAGATGTCATGAAAGATACTAAAGCACCGAAGAAAGGACGCTCGCTGTGCTCTGCGTAGAAACCTTCAGCTTTCTCTTTTGAAAGGTGAACCATTTTTGCTGCAACGATTTTAAGGCCTGCAGTTTCGAAACGGTTGTAGATTGCACCGATGTGGTTTTTTGCTACTGCATCAGGTTTTACGATTGAGAAAGTACGCTCTAAAGCCATCTTTATGCTCCAATAATTTTTAAATAAAAGTGTGAATATTTACGGGCGCGAATTATACGCGTTTTAATTGAAAAAACCTAATTTTATTAAAAACCAGTTTGGTTGCAGTTTTATGATCTTGATCAAAAGCACATTGTTTGGCGCACTTATAATGCCGCGTTTCTAAAATTAATTAATCATATAACCGATGTGTACTCGGTTAGCTGTTTGGAGCGCATATGCCAGCTGTTTCTTCTGTCACTTCTTTTATACCTGAACTGTTATGTCCTGCGGGAAGTTTAAAAAACATGCGCTACGCCTTTGCGTATGGGGCCGACGCCGTTTATGCCGGTCAGCCCCGCTATAGCTTACGGGTACGTAATAATGAATTTGATTTAGAAACATTAAAAATAGGGATTAATGAAGCCCATGCGCAAAACAAAAAGTTTTATGTGGTTTCTAATATTGCTCCGCACAA
The DNA here is from genome assembly GCF_030296835.1 of Pseudoalteromonas sp. MM1. Lineage (NCBI taxonomy): Bacteria > Pseudomonadati > Pseudomonadota > Gammaproteobacteria > Alteromonadales > Pseudoalteromonadaceae > Pseudoalteromonas > Pseudoalteromonas sp. MM1. Next base: position 67,655 of record NZ_AP027923.1, read on the forward strand.
CGCAAAGGTTAAATCGTATTTACGCGATATAGAACCGGTGATAGCTATGGGACCCGATGCGCTGATTATGTCAGATCCTGGGTTAATTATGCTGGTACGTGAAAAGTGGCCAGCCATGCCTATTCACTTATCGGTGCAAGCAAATGCCGTTAATTATGCAAGCGTTCAGTTTTGGGCAAAACAAGGTATTGAGCGGGTTATTTTATCGCGCGAGCTCTCGCTTGAAGAAATAAAAGAAATACGCACGTTATGCCCAAATACTGATCTTGAGGTGTTTGTACATGGCGCGTTATGTATGGCGTATTCTGGGCGCTGTTTGCTCTCGGGGTATATTAATAAGCGCGACCCAAATCAGGGAACCTGCACTAATGCCTGCCGCTGGGATTATGATGTAAAACCAGGCACTGAAAACGAAATGGGCGATATGGTGCACAAAGTTGACCCTAACCAAGTTATACCAACGCTTGGCGAAGGTGCGCCAACCAATAATATTTACATGCTTGAGGAGCAAGGACGCCCTAGGGAGTATATGCCCACGTTTGAGGATGAACACGGCACTTACATTATGAACTCAAAAGATTTACGTGCCGTGCAATACGTAGAACAGCTTACAAAAATGGGCGTACATAGTTTAAAAATAGAAGGGCGAACTAAATCGTTTTATTACGTAGCCCGCACTGCGCAAGTATATCGCAAGGCCATAGATGATGCGGCTTTGGGTAAACCATTCGATACTAACTTATTTAAAACACTTGAGAACTTAGCGCATAGAGGCTACACCGAAGGCTTTTTAAAACGCCATGCTCATCAAGATTATCAAAATTACGAATACGGTCATTCGGTCTCTACTAAGCAGCAATTTGTGGGAGAAGTAATAGGGCGACATGCAGAGGGTTTAGTTGAAGTAGAGGTAAAAAATAAATTTTGCGTTGGGCATTCTTTAGAGCTAATGACCCCAAAGGGAAATATCACTTTTGAGCTTGAATACATGCAAAACAAAAAGGGCGAAAGTATTAGTGATGCAAAAGGTTCTGGGCATATTGTAAAAATTTCATTAGATGTGAGCATTAATTTAGAGCACGCAATATTGATGCGCAATTTAGATGAGCACCAAGATACCCGCAATCCCTATAAAAATGTAGCAAGTGAGTAATCGGTAGCATGGCCCTATTTATTAATAACAAGTGCATTAACTGCGATGTATGTGTAGATGAGTGCCCCAACAGCGCGATTTTTATGGGAGAAGAAATCTACCAAATAGACCCAGCTAAGTGCACAGAGTGTGTGGGGCATTACGATAAACCAACGTGTGTCATAGTGTGCCCCATTAACTGCATTAAAAGCGATCCTTTAAATAGGGAGTCACTTGAGCAGCTCGCACAAAAGTATGTAAACCTAGTTGAAAGTGAAGGCTAAGCATATAAAAAAGGAACACATGCTTACAAATTTAGCAAAAAAGTAGCTTAAACTACTTATTAATTATCGCGTTATCATTAATACCTCCTATACTGGAAGTAACTTGATTTAGTGTTTTTTGGTAGGGAAATTAATGTTTTTTTCAAAAGGTAAGCAAAACGAAATAGCCGCTTTAAAAGCCCAGTTGTACCCTTTAGAGCAAGTGTGGGAAGGGCTTTACAAAGAAATGCTGGTACTTAATGTACTTTATGATGGGCGCATTTCGCATGCTAACGATAACTTTTTAAACGCATTAGGTTATAACGAAGATAATTTAACAAATAACCAGCTAAGTGATTTTATTGCTGATCAATCGCGTTTATCACCTGAATACACAGCACTTGAAAAAGCATTCCAAAAAGAAGGTCACTGGAGTGGAGCAATTGAGTTTGTTCGCCAAGATGGTAATAAAGAGTGGTTGAGGATAATTGTGCACCCAGTGGTGGGTGAACAAAACCAGTTATTGTATTTTTCGGTGTTTGGTACTGTGCTTACTAAAACAATAACAACCTCTCGCGAGCAAAGCGACACAATAAAAGCAATTTATCGCTCTATGGCTGTGATTGAATTTGATTTAGAAGGGCATGTATTAACGGCTAACGATCAATTTTTGTCAGCCATGGGATACAGTGAATCAGAAATAATTGGCCAGCATCACCGCGTGTTTTGTGAAACCGAAGAAGCTAATTCGGCCGAATACCAACACTTTTGGAGCAAGCTTAGACAGGGCCAATTTATTGCCGATAGGTTTAAGCGCATAGATAAGTATGGCAATGTAATATGGTTAGAAGCCACTTATAACCCTATATCAAATGATGCGGATCAGCTTTATAAGGTAATGAAGTTTGCCACAGTGATCACTGAGCAAGTAAACCGTGAAATGGCTATTTCACAAGCAGCCGAAATAGCCTATGGCACCTCCACAGAAACAGACAAAACAGCAGAGCGGGGTAGTAGCGTGTTACAAGAAACTGTTTCTGTTATGAACGAGCTGGCTATCAATATGGAGCAAGCGGCGAGTGAAATATCGGCGTTGGATCAACAGTCTCAACAAATAGCCAATATAGTGCAAAGCATAAGTAGTATTGCTGAGCAAACCAACTTACTTGCACTTAATGCTGCCATTGAGGCTGCCCGTGCCGGAGAGCAAGGGCGTGGTTTTGCTGTGGTTGCTGACGAAGTAAGGCATTTAGCGTCAAGAACATCAAAAGCAACAGAAGAAATTGTGGAGGTTGTGCAGCGCAATCAGTCACAAACACAAAGTACCGTGGCCGTTATTGAACAAGGCAAAGAAAAAGCAGAGCAAGGTTTAGCGCTTTCTAAAGAGTCGGGTGAGGTTATGGCTGAAATTCAAGATGGTGCTCAAAAAGTAGTGAATGCAGTTGGGCAATTTACTAGCCAATTAAACTCAAGTAATACCAACCCGCATTAATACTTAATCATTTTCAGGGGCTAAACGTGTCGCTATCTGCGTTAAAAAACTCTCATTTAGAACAACTAAATAGCGAATTTTTTGCCTTGCTATCAACTCGTTTATCCATCCTCAAAATAAATCACTTAATTATGCGGATTGGTATAACTAATTAGCAGCACTTATTACTCGTTGTTATTTATATAAGTGTTTTAAAAAGCCGCGTAAGCGGTTTTTTTGTGCGTTATTTTTATTAATTTTTACTTTGATTAGTCGTGATTATTAGCAGTTCACTTAAAATTAGGCATGCGTTAACAATAGATTAAGTTTCGCTATGTAAACTTTGCAGCAATTTACCATTACGTATCTCAATACGTTTACGGAATCACTTATTTGCTCAACCTATAGCAATGTAAATGGAATCGCTGTCAAAGATGATTAATTGCCTACGTCATTACTCCTTATCTAAAGTGTATAAATCTTTATTTTGTGTATCTGTTGTTACTGCAAGTTCGTTTAGCTTAGCGGATGATGCTGCCTCACAAAATGCTAAAACCCAGCTTAAAAAAAATATGGAAGTCATTGAAGTTCGGGGTATACGCTCAAGTATGGCTGAGAACTTAGATGTTAAGCGTATGTCTGGCTCTGTGGTAGATGCAATTACTGCCGAAGATATTGGCAAATTTCCTGATAAAAATGTAGCGGATTCGTTGCAGCGGGTACCTGGCGTTGTAATAGAACGCGATGGGGGAGAGGGATCATCGGTTAGTATTCGTGGTTTATCATCTGAGCTTACATTTACTCAGCTTAATGGCAATTTTATTGCTTCCTCTGCGGGAGAGCCCGCTCGCTCGTTCGACTACACTTTACTTCCCTCTGCCATGATAGAAAGCGTAGAAGTGTATAAATCGCCAGAAGCACGTTTAGATGAAGGCGGCGTAGGCGGCACAGTATTAATGCATAGCCGCAAGCCTTTAAGTATGGAAGCCAATTCAGGTGTATTTAATGTTGAATCTACTTACGCTGATGTGACAAAAGAGTACGAACCGCAATTTAATGGCTTATATTCGTGGAAAAATGATGACGACACCTTTGGCGTATTAGTGGGTTATACCTATCAAGAGCGTACTAATCGCACGTTAACAGGCAGCACCGATGCAAATGTATGGCGTTACACCGGTGGCGGTCAACCTACTGATGTTAATGGTAATGCCGTTGATAACAATAATGGTTGGGATACGATAAGTGATGCTAGTGGTAATCGTTATGATGGCGTGTGGTTTCCGCAAGTTGTACGTGGCTCAGTGCTTAATGAAAAACGTGAGCGCGAAGGTATTCAATTTAGTACACAATGGCGCCCAACTAATCGCTTAGAACTAGGATTTAACTACTTTGGTTTTACACTCGGACAAGACAGAACCGAATCAGTGATTGATATTCCTGAGTGGTCACTCAATCCTGATTTTTTAACCGCCGTAAACCTGGATGAAACAGGCACTATTGCAACGGGTATGCAATATAATGCCAGTGCTAGCGGTGTTGAAAACGATATGCAATTTCCGTGGATGCGTGGCAGTTATGTACGAGAAGAGTCTACCTCCGATACTATAGATTTTAATTTAACCTACGAAGGCGATAGCTTTAAAGCGCGGTTTGTTATTGGTAACACTCAAGCTGAGGGCGGCCCTGAAGAAAGCTGGGAAGCCGCTTATAAAAGCTCAAACGCCGGTGAAAACCAAGCCGTTATTCAAAACGCATCGCAAAGCGCAGCGTGGTCTTTAAATGAAAATAATGTATCGCTGAGTATTGATCCCAACACATTGGCTAACCTGCAAAGTGGCTTGGGCGGCGGGCGTGATGCTGGTTCGTCAAATTCAAGCTTTGTGCGCAGCGAACTCGAAGAGGATTATTATCAGGCCGATATCGACTTTTATGTTGATTGGGGGTTTTTAAAAACAATTAGAACCGGCGCTAAATATCGTCATGCCAATTTACACCGCGAGACCGGTAATACGTTTTTTTTAGATCCTAACTTTGATATTGCTGCAGGTGAAGCGAGTGAGCAAGGTATAACGCAATTTGATAGCTATCAATGGAATGGCGGTATGCCACTTGCCGAGGATGTGTTTATTAATCAAACCAATATAGTTGGCGGGTTTAACATAAACCAAATGCCCAGCATAGATTGGGATAAATACCGAAGTTTAGTAACCGACAACTACATGCCATATACTCGCATAGAAGATAACTTTGTATACGATATTGAAGAAAAAATATCAGCGTTTTACATTCAAGGCGATTTTGAGTTTAGTGAAGTAAGGGGTAATTTAGGTGTGCGCGTAGTACAAACTAAAACCTTAACCTCTTCTACCGATTTATATACTTATCAACTTGATCACACCAATGATGAAACAGGCGAGCCGGTTACTGGTGATGCGCGTTTTGTAGAAGACTATCAGTTGGTTACACAAAAAAATACGGACACACAAATTCTACCAAGCTTTAATATAGCGTGGGATGCCACCGACGATTTAGTGATTAGAGGCGCTATTGCTAAAGTGATGGCGCGACCAAATTACAGCGATTTAGGCTCGCAGCAGCGTATCACGTTTGTATCAAATGAGTGGGCAGATGACAGAGCGGCATTCAACGAGCTAGCAGGCTTTAGTGGCAGTGGTGGGAATAAAAATTTAAAACCTTTTGAGTCAGTACAGGCCGATTTATCTATTGAATATTATTACGACGAGGGCTCGGCATTAGGTTTAGCGCTGTTTCATAAAAAGGTTGATAACTTTGTTGTGCCGCTGGTAATAGATGCTCAGCAAGATTTTGCAGGCAAAGAAAATATAGTAGAGAGCGGTATAATTACCGTTGCGCCATACAGCACAGTGGGCAATGGCACCGATGCGGTATCAAAAGGGGCAGAAGTATTTATTCAACATGCATTTGCAGGTGGTTTTGGTTTTTATGCTAATTACACCTATAACAAAACCAATAAAGCCGATGTAAGTGTAAATGGTGAAGAATTTGGCCAATCACCATTAATAGGCAGTGCTAAATACCAGTACAACACCTCAGCTTATTACGAAGGCGAGTACTTTACTCTTCGCGCGTCGTACAATAAACGCGGCGAAACGGTCCTTGGCTTAAACAGCGGTTTAAATGTCTACCAAGACCCTTACGAGCAAGTTGATGTAAATGCCGCCATTAATATATCTGATAGCTTAAGTTTAACAGCCTCTGTTATTAATTTAACTAAATCGGAGACAGTTACGCGTTTAGGCAATGATACCGACGCGCGTTTATTAAGTTCAAGTTACTCTGGCAGGCGTTACTACGCAGGTATAAATTATAGTTTTTAAAGAAAAACCCACTATACGTTTATAGCACACTAACCTTGTTAATGAATAGCATGGCTATTATGATGAAATTATTAAAAAGGATGAAGAAAATAAATTAATGAGCTACCAACCGTTGATAGATGATTCTGTTTCGCTAATTGAATTTACGCGTGTGTATTTAGCGCTTTTTTATACGTTTGTGGCGGGGTTTTACACCGTTAGAATTATTCATAAAAACCGCTCAACCCCTGCGGGGGTTATTTTTCCAGGCGCTAAGTTTTGCACTAGCTGGTGGAATCATATGGCGTTTAAGTTTTTTAGGACTGCTATATGGTTTGTGTGTGTGCTGCGTGTGTTTGTTCCCGCCACTGATAACTACTTAGGTCTATTTAATACCTTAAATGGGTGGCCAGGTGTTATGTTTGGCAATATATTGCTCACCTCGGGCTTTGTGCTCAGTATGGTTGTTCATTTTCATATGGCGTCACTTTGGCGCTCGGGTATAGACCCAAATGGGCCACAAACGCTTAAAACTACAGGATTATACAGTTTTTCGCGTAATCCTATGTATGTCGGTGTGGCAACTGCTCAGTTGGGGTTCTTTTTGGCATTACCGAGCTTATTTAGCTTAATTTGCCTTGCTGTGGGCTTATATGCACTTTATAAACAAATAGCCGTGGAGGAAGCGCATTTAGTAACGCGTTTTAAAAATGACTACCTAAAATATAAGCAAACCGTACCGCGCTGGTTGTAGCTTATTCAACGGTTGCTTTTATTTGCAGATGGCTATTTATAAAATCTTGTTTTGAGAGCGGCTTTGAATATAAATAGCCTTGAATGTAATCACAGCCCAACGCGATTAATTGCGCTTGCTGGGTAGGTGTTTCTACCCCTTCGGCGACCACTTCTACCCCTAAGTTATGCGCCATAGTAATTATAGCTTTAATTAGCGTTATACTGCTGCTATTGGCTTCAATATTTTGTATAAAAGATTGATCTATTTTAAGTATATCAATGTCTAATTGCTGTAAGTATGCAAGCGATGAATACCCAACGCCAAAATCATCAATAGCAATATCTATATCAAGCGCGTTAAGGCGTTTTAAGTGGTGCTGAATAGCGTTATCTGGATCCATTAAGCTGTTTTCAGTTATCTCAATTAAAATCGTATGAGGTGGCAGCTTATAAAGTTTGCAAGCCTCTACCCATTGGGTAACCCATATTCCGTCGCGATCAATTTCTAAAGGTGAGGTATTTACACTAATTTGCACCGGTGTATAGCTTAGTTTATTAAACTCTACAGCATCGCGAACAGCTTGCGACTTAACCCATTCGCCAAGATCTTTTATCAAGCCATTTTGCTCTGCTATGTCGATAAATTCGACAGGGCCAATAATGCCTCGCTCTGGGTGGTTCCAACGGATCAACGCTTCTGCTTTTTTTAGTGTGTGTGAATGCGGATCCCATATTGGCTGGTAGTAAAGTTCAAATTGGTTATTATTTAAACCTGTGCGTATTTCTTCTATGAGGCGGCGTTTTTCAATCGCTAGCTCTTCCATTTCGTATGAAAAAAACTCAAACCGGTTACGCCCCTTACTTTTAGATAAATACATCGCTTGATCAGCTCGTTTAACTAAGGTTTCGACCGATGTACCGTCATGCGGAAAAAACGCCACGCCAATACTTGCTGTTACCTGCACATGTTCGTTTTTTATGGTTATTGTTCGGGTCAGGCTTTTCATTACATCGTGTGCAATGTGCGAAACCGCTGTTGTATCGCTTATTCCTTTGAGAATTAAGGTAAACTCATCACCGCCTAAGCGCGCCACTATGTCTTGCTGTTTTAAGCAGCGGCGAAGTCGCTTAGCCACTTCGTGAAGTAATAAATCACCAAAGTCGTGGCCTAAGCTATCGTTTACTTCTTTAAAGCCATCTAAATCAATAAATACCAAAGAAAATGTTTGTTCAGGTGTGCTTACAAGCTGTTGCAGGTGCTCATAAAAATAACGGCGGTTAGGTAGGTCGGTTAAGCCATCTTGATAAGCATATTGATGCAGTTGAACATTGGCATTCTCAAGCTCTGTTGTTCTTCGTTTTACTTGGTTTTCTAGCAGGTTATCGCGCTGTTCTATAGTTTGTAGCATGGTATTAAAACAACTAGTTAGCTTACCCACTTCGTCCTTCGAAAGCTCTTTAGCACGCAAGCTATAGTCGTTGGATGAGGTAATTTTCTCTGCTGTTTGTGCTAAATATAAAATGGGGTTTAAAAAACGTTTTCTGAGCATTAGCGATACAAGCAAACTTAAAATAAAGCTAAAAATCATTAACACAATAATAAACCGGCCATAAAAATCGGCTCTGTCGTTTAGGTCACTGTCGTCGGCCCGCAAAATCAGCGTACCGTAGTGTTGAGCGTCAATTGTTAATGCTGTTTTTATTTCTATTGTATGCGGTGCTGAGCTTTCTTGGTTGTATTTAGGTGACGTTACGCTTGCTATTTGTTGGCTCAAATTGTTAAACACTTCTACCGATACAATGTCGGAGCGCATTAATAGCGGCTCAATGAGCTCTTTTATTGCGGCGGTATCGTAAAATATTAAAGCAGTACTAATATTGGGGGCTAATATTTGCGAGAGTGATTTTAGGCTTTGTGTTTGTTCTTGTTTTGCGGTTTTTAGCTCATACGCGCTAAAAACTGCAGTCACGGTAGCCGTAGAGGTAAGTGCAACGCTCATTAAAATAAACAGCAGCTTTTTACTCATTGAATTTAGTGAGAAGTAGTTTTTCATTATTAGCCCTCAACTACACGTGCTAAGCGCAGCACTTTTGAGCTCATAGTAATGCCTGCTTTTTTAAGCTTGCTTGGGGCAACTTCAAAACGCACTTTACTACTTGAAAGAAAAAATCGAATATGTCCCTGTGCGGCTATAAAGCCATCGGTTTCGCCAACTATCATTGTATTTTTTAAATTAAGCGTGGTGTGAGCATTTAACCACTGGTTGTATGTATTATCGGTAATAAATACTATATCACAGTCCTCAAGTGCAGTTGCCTCAAGTGGGGTATATTTATTGTGCAAGTGGCGATTATGTACTTTTCTATTTTCTAGGGCGGCATTGGCTATTGCTATAAATTGACTGTCGGGGCTACAAATTAAAAAGTCGGGTGTGTTTTCGTGTGCAGATTGCCATTGCCCTAAACGAGCAAAGTTATATAAAAAGCCTGCTTTAAGCACATATTCTTTTTGCACAGCAAATGCGCTTGCGCTTGTACAAAGCGCAAGGCCAAAAAATAGGTAAAGCAATCGATTTAAAAGCTTAAGCATTGGTTCTCTTAAAATGTTGCACTAACTGAAAACGTGACACACTCGTCAATGTAATTTGGAACTGTAAATGTTTCGCGAGTATTACCGTATTCTATATGTGAGCCTGCAAATAAGTTTTTGCCTGATACGGCAGTGGCCCAGTTATTGTTTATTTTCCAGTTCCATGTAAGGTCTACTGCGGTGTAGTTATCTGTATTGTACGTGTTTGAGTTTTCGGCTCTTAGCGTGGCATAAATAGAATGCTGCTCACTCAATTGGTAATTCAGTTTAGTAAATAATTGTCTGTTTACTGAGTCGTAGCCAATGGAAGGGCGGGTTGCATTAGGTAAGTCGTAATCTATTTTTGTATAGCTGTAGCCTATTTCGCTACTTAAGTTATCCATTAGTTGCATCGAAAATAATAAATCACCGCCGGTTGTGGTGGTTTTGCCTACTGAAACAAAGTCGTAGTCTAAGCTTGTTGTTTGAAGCGCTGCAAATGCTTGAGGTATTTGCCCTGTAAGGTAAAGGTTTAATGCAGGTATAAATTGTTCTATGTGAGGGTTTAAACTAATTACGGCAACATCATCCGCTTGCGTATTAAATGCAGAAACATCTAAAGACCAGTCTGCTTTAGATATACGGTAGCCTATCTCGTACGAGGTGTAGTTTTCGGCTTTTACGCTATCGTTACCATTTAAAAATGTAGCTATATGGTATTGATCTATTTCGGCAATACCCGTTTGCATGCCAACAACATCTGAGACTTTTTGGCCATTTACTCTAAAGTTATCATTATATTCAATAAGTGTAGGAATGCGCACGCTTCGAGAAATTGAACCCCAAGCTAGGTGGTCGTCATATGGCTGATAGGTAAAGCGGGCAAGGGGTTGGTTTTCCCAGCCAGTTAAATCGTTATGCTCTACTTTGGTGCCTACAATGAGATTTAACGTATCAGGAATAACACTGTATTGCGCTTGTAGCATGGCACCATATTGATAAAGGTTATCGAAGTCTCTGTCACTATTAATAAAAATACTATCTTGGAAAGAAATATCATTAAAGCGATAATTTAGCCCCCAATCTACCTGTAGCTCACCGGTAATAAAGTTCATTTGATAATCAACGTCAATCGATTCAAAATCTTCATTTATAAAGGGCTGATCACCTTGTTGTTTAAGCCACGACATTTGCAGCATTTGGTTTGCATTATCTGAAAGGCGATGCTCAACGCGGGTCATTAATCGCGTATCGCGCCTATCTGCAATAGTTGGAAACTGCTGACTGCGGTTAGACGCATCTACTACGCCAGTCAGGTTTTGGCCGTGCTCTGTGTGAGTATGATCCCCTTGCAGAAGGATTGACCACTCATCGCTTGGCGTAAAATCAGCTCTAAAGCCGCCAGCGTGCTGTTTAGTAAAGTCATTAGGTTTAATGCGGCTGCCTTTTTTAGAAGGTGCGGTATTTTTAGTATTATAGTAGCCCCTGTAACTACCAATATCAGAAATATCACCACCATGGCGAAGGCTTATGTCGGCATTTATTTGATTACCTGTAATTGCTTTAGCGTAAGTGTTGCGTGTATCTAAGCTATTTTTAGTAATGATATTGATAACGCCATTATTTGCGTTATTACCCCATAACAACCCGCCCTGACCGCGAATAACCTCAATGCGCTCAATATCATATAAAGGCACGTGTAACGACTCCCAGTACACAGCTGCAAATTTTGGCGTATATAGGCTTTGCCCATCTATCATTACTAATAATTTGCTTGAATAACGTGAAGCAACACCGCGAGCAGAAATAGCCCATTGATTGTTATCAAGTTGTCTTACTGCAAGGCCTGGCACCATTTTTAACGCCTCAGGAATAGAGGTAGCGCCCGAGCTTGTAATTTGCTCTTTGCTGAGCACATAAATAGAAGAGGCGGTAGTAAAGGCCGACTGTGCTCGTTTCATTGCAGAGGTTGCTTGAACATCCATTTCCATTAACGCGTCAAGGTCTAAATCATCGTCGTTTAATGGTTCTGCAGCAATTATTGGTGAGGCAATAATCAGTAAGCACAATAACTTTTTAGGTATTTTCACCTAGGTTTCTCCACAGGGATCAAAAATCAAAAACAGGATATATTTTTGTAAAACATTTGTTACCACAAAATATTAGCATACTTTATATTGCTAAAAGTACACTTTATTAGGTTAACTAAAATAAATTGCTTAGTAGCAAGTATGTTTTAAACTTAGCGCTAAATTATTAAAATTTGTTATCTTCTAAATAAAAATTACTAAAAAAGTCTCAAAATTTAATGATTGGGTCGTGTAAATTACTTTAGGGGTGAAGGTTGCTGATTATTGTAAAGCCTCATGAGCTGAAGTGAAAACACAGCACACCGGGATACGCATATTAATATGATAAATTACCTCAAGTTAGCTGGTTCATACAGGCAAAATAATTTACCCTAAGTGTATTCTTCACTTTTATATTATTTGTTTATGAGCCTTCTTTTTTCTATTGCGTTAGCAAGCCTTCCTGCTTTACCTGAACCCGTTGCAAACAATGCAGTCGCCAAGGTTACTGTTGAAAAGCAAAGCTATTTTTTAAGTTTTATGGGGCTTGGTAAAAACAAACAACATACCGATGTACACAACAAGGTGTTTTCACTTAAATTAGGTGAGAGCGCATGGCAACAACAAGCGAGTGTACCTTCAAGTTTGCCGTTAAAAGGACGTTTAGCGAGTACTGCGGTTGGCTTAGGTGAATACGCTTATATTTTTGGTGGTTATACGGTAGATAGCGACCATACTGAAATTTCAAGCCCCGACGTGTACCGTTTTGATATTAAAAGTAATACATACAAGCACCTTGCAAGTATGCCTGTACCGGTTGATGACAGCGTAGCGCTAAGCTACAAAGAGCGTTACATATACCTTATTAGCGGTTGGCATAACGATGGTAACGTAAATTTAGTACAAGTATACGACACCCAAACCGACACATGGCAACAGGCGTCGCCTTTTTTAGGTGAGCCAGTATTTGGCCAAGCAGCTGCTATTAGTGGTAACACCATTGTTATATGCGATGGCGTTAAAACCCAAGCCAACCCCAATTCACGCCGCTCTTTTGCAGGTGTTGCGCAGTGTTTAAAAGGCACAATAGATACTCAAAATCCACTAAAAATAGATTGGCGTACTTTGCCTCACCCAACGGGGGAGTCGCATTACCGTATGGCCGCTGCTAGCTACAATAACAATATTTACATGATTGGCGGCTCTAATAACCCCTATAATTACAACGGTATTGGTTACAATAAAAAGCCCGCTCCGGCAAGTAAACATGTGTGGCGCTTTAATATTGAGCAAAATAAATGGCTAGTTTTACCGCCTTTAGCCAAAGGCAGCATGGATCACCGCGGGCTACTTGAGCACAACGGGGCTTTGTATCGTATTGGCGGTATGAACAACCAACAGCAAGTAATAAGCGATGTAACAGGTTATGAGGTAACACAGTGAATACCCTTTATATTACCGGAGCAGGGGTAAGCGCTGCCAGTGGTATACCTACTTTTAGGGGCGAAGATGGCTTTTGGACGATAGGCAGTAAAAACTATACACCTATGGAAATGGCCACGCGTGCTATGTATCAAAACAATCCGCGCGAGTTTTTAGCTTGGTATTACAACCGCTTTGCAGCGTATCGTAACCATGGCCCTAACGACGTTCACCATTGGCTTAGCGATAAAAACTTAATAACCCAAAATATAGATGGGCTTGATGGCAAAGCGGGTAACAAAAATTATATTGCTATACATGGCAGGCTCGATCAGATGACGTTATTTCATGAGCAAGGCGAAGCCGTTAAACCGCTAATGACCCCATGGGATAGCGTAGACGAAAGCCGCTTACACGCATCATTGTTTGAGCTGTTTAACATTCAAAATCAAATACCTGAGCTCAACCATTCGTTTAAGCCTTTTGTGTTGTTGTTTGATGAATTTTACACCGAGCTTTACAGAATAACCGAAGCACAGCAGCGTATGCTCAATGCCGATAAAATGGTATTTATGGGCACTTCATTTAGCGTCAATATCACTCAAATGGCATTAGAAATAGCTCGTAATTACGATATACCTGTTGAGGTTGTTGACCCTAACCCTGTTCATATAATGCACAGTAATGTAACGTTCAAAAAAATGAATGCACTAGAATACATTCAATCTAATTAGAAAGTGCTATATTTTAAAGAGATTGCTAATGTTTTCTTAAATATTACAATCTCTTTTTATAATACTAACGAGCCAACAATGATATTATTATCCTGATTACAACAATACTAAAGAGATCTAAATGAGCGACTTAACTGCAATAGCTAACTTGTCAATTTTACTTGTAGAGCCCTCGGAGGTTCAGCAAAAAATAATAATAAAATCGCTTTTAGAAAGCGGTGTAAAACAAGTTGAAACTGCATCTACACAAACACAAGCGCTTAGCTTATTAGCAAGTTATCACCCAGACCTAGTAATAAGCTCTATGTATTTATCTGACGGCACTGCCGACTCATTGTTGCAAAAAATAAGATCAAACCCAGCCACTGAGCATCAACCCTTTATGCTTATATCGAGCGAACGTAATAAAAAGTATCTTGAGCAATTACGCCAATCGGGTGTACTGGCTATTTTACCTAAACCTTTTAGCGCAAAAGCCATTACCCGCGCACTAAAAGCAACGCTCGATATTATAAGCGAAGAAGAAGTAGAGCTTGATCATTTTGATGTAACACTACTACGTGTGCTCGTGGTTGACGACAGCCGCTTTGCGCGTAAACACATAATACGCGTACTTGCTGGCATGGGTATTCCTGCGCCAGTAGAAGCCGAAAACGGTAAAGAAGCCATAACGCACCTTAACGAGCAGTCGTTCGACTTAATCGTTACCGATTACAACATGCCGGAAATGGATGGGCGCGAACTAACCGAAACAGTGCGTGGCTCTAATGCTTACTCGCATATTCCAATTTTAATGGTGAGCTCAGAGGCAAACGAAACCCATTTGGCTAATATTGCGCAAGCGGGAGTTGATGCCATTTGTGATAAGCCGTTTGAACCCGCCACAGTGCGAGAGCTTCTATATAAAATAATGTCTTAGTCGATAATAAACGGCTAACAACAGCGGTAGTTAAATACATAATTACCGCTGTTTTGGCTTATTGGCTGGGCACGTTATATAACTGAAACGCTACAAAACATAAAATAACCGCAATGCAGCTATCAAATACGCGCCATCTAAACGGGGAGCTTAAAACCTTTTTTAACTTTGGCGCAAACAATACTAAGCTGCTAAACCAAATAACAGAGGCAACACAAGCGCCAATGGCAAAGTGCATAGGCTCTGGTTGTAGTGCGCCAATACTGCCAAGCAGTAATACGGTATCTAAATAAACATGTGGATTTAGTAAACTTATTGCAAAGGCCGCAAGGGCAGTTTGCCACCAGCTCACTTTTATTACTTGAGTTACCTTTAACCCCGATGTGCCTTTAATTGCACTGCGCGCAGAGCCAAATGCTAAGTAAAGTAACATAGCTATACCGCCCCACGTTAACCACGGTAATAACCCTGGCAGCCATAGCTTTAACTCATTAGCTGCAAATACCCCTACAATAATTAAAGTGGAGTCACAAATTATGCAAACTACAGCTAATACAAAACGGTTAGCGCCCGCCATACATTGGCTTAAAATCCAAATATTTTGCGCCCCAATGGCAATAATTAAACTCAGCCCTAACATCACACCCGACAAAAACGACATACTTTAAATCCAAATAAATAAAACCTGCTATTCAATGCCTTGCAGGGTAGGGAGTATTCTGTTACAAATCCAATGAATATATTTATTGTTATATGCGTAAAACTCATGATTGATTATCAGTTACTCAATGCGCTTAGCGCCGTTATAAGTGAAGGCGGATTTGAAAAGGCATCTAAAAAGTTATTTATTACCCAATCGGCAGTGAGCCGGCGTATTCATCAGCTAGAAGCCAAACTAGGTGAACCCGTATTAATAAGAACCCAGCCACCATCACCTACAGCACTCGGCAAGCGCTTACTTAATCATTTACAGCAAGTATTACAGCTAGAAGTAGCCCTTAATGTGGGAGCGCTTAACGAGCATACTGATTTAAATACACCACTTAGCGTAAGGCTAGCTGCTAATGCGGATTCGCTTGCCACCTGGTTGCCCGAAGCACTCGCTGTGCTTGATAGTGAGCTTACGTGCAAACTACGCTTTGAAGTAATTAGTGAAGATCAATCAGTCGCCCATAAAAGAATGAAAGACGGCGAGGTTATGGTGTGTATTAGCTCATCACCCGAGCCTGTAAATGGCGGGCTTGTTAGCCCACTTGGCGCTATACGCTATAAAGCCATTGCGAGTCCTGAATTTATAAAGCAGCATAAAATCAACGACCTTTCGCAGTTAGCGCACTTACCGTGTTTAGTGTATAGCGACCTTGATAAGCTACAGCATCAGTTTTTAAACGACATTAACGGCTCAACTCCATTGTTTACCCATATATACCCTTCGTCAGAGGGATTTAAACAAGCCATGATCGCAGGCTTAGGTTATGGGTTATTACCTACATTACAGCTAGGAGATTCGTTAACAAAAGGAGAGTTAGTCGATTTATTCCCAGAATATTATATTGATACGCCTTTGTATTGGCACTATTGGCAAACCGAAAGCCCGCAACTTAAAACGCTACGCAAATTTGCATTGCAAGTAGCGAACAAACGGTTAGAGCCTATTAACCCATAAAGGCTAAGCCTGCGTTTATAACTGGCCTAATCTGTATATAAGCAGCGCTGTTTTAGCGGTGTTTTTATTTAGGCTGGTTAAATCGGCGGTTTCGTTTTTAGTGTGCGCGCCACTGCCCATTAGGCCTAGCCCATCAAGCGCCATATCAACATGGTTTGCAGCAAACGAAATATCAGCAGCACCGGCATTACGAGGGTTTGCAGCCGCCACTTTGTTATAACCTAAGTCTTGGCTTGCTTGGCTATACAGTGCAAGCAGCTTTTTATTACCTTCGGTGAGCCCCATTGGTGGGTAGCCGTCTTCAAAAATAAGCTCAGCTTGGCTGCCATTTAAGCTTTTAGCCACTATTTGCTGCATCACTTTTTTAGCGCCTTCTACCTGCTTTGGCGAAAGCGCTCGTAAATCACCCGCTACATGCACGGTTTGTGCAATTACATTACTTTTACCAAACGCCGTGGCTGACGAGTTAGCACTGTTGTACTGTGCATCAGTGCCACCCACAATAAGCCCAGGGTTAAAGGTTAAATTAGGTTGCGTGGCAAGTTGCTCTCTAAAGTCATTTAAAATACGCGAGGCCTCGTAAATAGCGCCATAGCCCACATTGTCACTAAATATTTGCGACGAATGGGCCGCATTGGCCGTTACATTTAATGTCCAGCCGGTATAACCACGGCGCGCTGCCATCGCGGTTTTAATATTGTTATCGCCGTTCTCAAAACCTAGCGCTACGTCAGCCCAAATTGCTGCATCAACAATCGCCTTTTTAGATAAACTAAGCGGGCGACCGCTGCTTTCTTCATCGCCGGTAAGTAGTACTTTAATGCTTACGTTTTCAAGTAAATTAAGGGCTTGTAAGCTTTTAAGGGCGGTAATTATTATAGTGTTGCCGCCTTTCATATCGGCTACACCTGGGCCGCTGGCGGTGTGTTCATCAATTTGTTTGTAGGTAGTAAAGTTATCGTGTTTGGCAAACACCGTATCAAGATGGCCGATCATCAGTATTTTTATTGCATCGGGGTTTTTACTCTCATGCGTAGCGAGTACATGCCCTGCACGGTTAAACGTGCTGCCATCTAACCACTCAACCTTAAAACCAATCGCTTTTAGTTGCTCACTTGCAAGTGCGCCTACCTTTTTTACACCTTCAATATTAAGTGAGCCGCTATTAATATTTACCGCTTGTTTTATCTCTTCAAGTGCTTGGGGAATATTTTTATCGACCTGTTTTACTATTTCACGCTCGTTTTTATCAAGCGCCGCATGGCTTGTAAGCGACACGGTACTCGCAAGGGTAAGAATAAGTGCTTGGCTAAATTTTAAAAGTGACATAACAGCCTCATAATTGAAGAAAAGAGTTAGGGCGTGTTTATCTTTGATGGTTGAATTTGCAGCAGTGTGTTTGGTTTTTAGGCAAGGCAGAGCCTATGTAGTGTGGTTACTCCCCATAAATAGGCGATAACGTAGCATAAATGCCAAACATGCGCTGCCCGTTGGGTTCTTTCTAGGGACGATAAACTCTTTGTTGCTCGGTTTTTACTTATTCTTACATGGATGTAAGTCATTAGAATAACGCAGGAGCAGTTATCGAGCCCACTAGGTTACAAACCTCGCGCCGCGATTTAATCACCCCTAGATTGAACAAATTTCAATCCGCAAAGGTCAACACGCCCCAATATGAAGTAAAAATACAGAGGATTCAATAGGCGTGGTTTATGACTTTTAAAATAATAACAAGTTACAAGCATAAGATGTATGGAGTGTAAGCGTTATTGGTTTAAACACAGATATTAATATTCAACTAGTACAACTAAACAGTAATTTATTTGATATTACTGCTCTCTACCAATTTGGGTTTTTGCTGTATTTAGGAAAGGTAAGGCGAAGCTAACTATCTGCTTACAGATGTTTATTTTATAGCTAGGATAAAATTATTGTATATAAAGACATTTTTCGGTTTGTAAAGCGACAAATGTCGTAGACTAAATTGTTAGGGTTAAAATTAGGCAATGAAATGGACTGAACCTTGGATTAAATCAATCCAAAATCAAGAGAAATACAGCCTCATTTCAAAGGGGCTGTTAATTAGTTGCTTATTATGGACGCTGTTTTTTGTTTTTTTGGCCGCAATAAGTCTGCTGACTAAAGATGACTTTATCCATCACGTAACTAAAATTATTTGGATTGCGCCTGTGGGAGGTTTCATTTTAGCTTGGGTCTTGTATACGATTACTTGGCTGTCACCAGTTAAAATTGACTCAGGCCCCAAAGGCCTTGTTAGAATTAAAGCGGATAACATTACTTTGATACCTTGGGAACTGATCTCTTCATACAGGTTTATTTTAAAAGGCATCGTTTTTAAGTTTACTGATGATAGTGAAATTACATTCTTATTACCTGAAAAAATGGATCGAAATTCAATATCTAAGGAACTCAAAGCACACTCAATCAAACAAGATGTTTTGTAACCCATACAAGTTGCTTAAACGGACAAAAAACAGTTGGTTTTTGCTCGTTCATCAAATATTTTAGCTCGTATGTCTTTGCGCCTTATTTAGAAATTTGCTACCACGGCAAAGTAATGCACAGCATCCTGTACATGTAATATTTTTCCAGCTAAACTTGGCTTATATAATGTACAAGTGAGGTGCAAAATGAGAATAGTCTCTTTTACCGAAGCCCGAAATAGTCTAAAAGCCGTTTTGGATAATGTAATTAATGATGCAGATACGACAGTCATCACTCGTCGTGACACTGAAGATGCGGTTGTAATGTCATTAGATTACTATAACAGCCTCATGGAAACTGTTCATTTACTTCGCTCTCCAGCGAACGTTGAACACTTAAACCGTTCAATTGCACAGTTTAAAGCGGGTAAAACAACCACGCGAGAACTGATTGATGAGTAACAGGTTATTATCATGGACTGATGAAGCTTGGAATAGTTACGTCTACTGGCAGACTCAAGATAAGAAAACCTTGAAGCGTATTAATAAGCTAATAACCGATGTTAAGCGCTCTCCTTTTGATGGGATTGGAAAACCGGAACCCCTTAAAGAAAACCTTTCAGGCTTTTGGTCTCGCAGAATAGATGATACCAATCGTTTAGTATATGCCGTGGATGATACAGCAATTACAGTTATTTCGTGTCGTTACCATTACTAGTAGTTAACAAAGTAAGCGAGATAATGCCCCTCACCCGTATTTGTGGTCGGCTCCCGTCACTTCGTTACGTATGTTAGCTCACGTGTAATGCCCCTACTTGGGTGTTAGTATCAATGTGAATAATGGAGATCGCAGTGGAAATAGATGAAAATAAAATTGATGAAGCAGCATTAGCGCTATTTTACCTTACTTTGCATGATAAGTTTGGTAGGGCTTGGAAACAAATAGATTGGAGTATTACCGATCGGCTTTATGAAAAAGGTTATATTCACGATCCCGTTGGTAAAACAAAGTCGGTTGTTTTAACTGAGGAAGGCCTTTTAAGATCAGAAGAGCTCTTCAAAAAGTTATTTGTCAAAAGTGATTGAGCTGTATGCGTAAAAGTCAGCTTTTTTGGGATATAAATAAGCTAAACATCTATTCTAAACTCTTTCTTCTACCTAGGCGGTATTTAAAGTTAATAACCATCAGGTTTAACGCCATTAGCATTAAACCTGACAGCTCAAACTTAACCAATTAACGTTAATTAGTCGGCATTAAATAAATCTCACGCACACTATTGCGCTGGTTTGCTTCTATTGCAAATAATACGGCGTCGGCTACATCTTGCGGGTCGAGTTTGTCGGGCTTAGCTTCATCAAAAAATGGGGTGTTTACCATGCCAGGGGCTATGGTGGTACAGCGGCCATTCCACTCGCTCATTTCCTCAGCTAAGTTTTGTCCAAACCCGTAAGCAAACCATTTAGTTGCGCCATAAATAGAGCCTTTAATAGGCTTACGGCCAGCGGCTGAGCTGGTTAATATAAAATGCCCTTTGTTTTGGCGCAAATGTGGCAGTGTTGCTTTTGCCGTCCACAGCAGAGCTTTAATGTTTATGTCTATCATGGTTGACCATTCATCAGGGTCACCTTGTTCGGTGCCTGCGGTTGAAACGCCCATACCTGCATTGGCAAATGCGGCATCTAGTCGGCCAAATTTTTCGAGCCCTTTTGTTACTACGTTTTCAAGCTCGGTAAAGTCGGTGGCATTTGCCGGTACACTGAGTGCGTTATCTTCACCTAATTCTATAACTAATTTTGTTAGTTTGTCTTCGCTTCTGGCTGTAAGTATTACTTTGTGGCCGTTATTAGCCAGTGTTTTAGCAGTTGCTTCACCTATACCACTAGAGGCACCTGTAATTAGAACTACTTTTTCTTTCGCCATGATTATTTCTCCTATGTTTTCATATTCAAAATGAGGACAGTATTTACAGTAACTTTTGTACTAACACTAACAGTGTAGGGTTAACCTAAATTGAATAGTAACGTCAGAGGAACATAGCTTTTATTTAATGCTTTCATTTAATACAAAAACAATAGGTATAACTGATTTATAGCTATATACTCGCGCCGTTTTTTAGCCATTAAGGTTAATTTGTGGGGTTAGCGTATTTAGCTTTGCTCCTTGTTAAATTGTGCTGAGTGTCAGCCCATTTTTTGGAATATGTATGAAAGACAAACTTATTGTGTTTTGGCAAAGCCATTCAGAAACCATTATCACTTTGGGTTACAAAGTGGTGTTAGCGTTGGCTATTTTAGTTGCGAGTGCACTTATTGCGCGCTCGGTTAAAAAAGCGATTAAAAACTCTAAGTCGCCATTAAAAAAGGTAGACGAAACACTTTTGCCGCTTCTATCGAGCATTGCGGGGTATTTAGTTTACATAATTGCTGGGCTGTTTATTTTAGATATTTTTGGCGTTAATACGGCAAGCTTAATAGCGCTAATGGGCGCGGCGGGTTTAGCGATTGGTTTGGCGCTTAAAAATACTTTAAGTAATATTGCCGCTGGCATTATGCTACTCATACTTAGGCCATTTAAAATAGGCGATTTTGTAGATGCAAGCGGCACGCTTGGCACAGTGAACGAAATAAACTTATTTACGACCATTTTTAAAACCACCGACGGCCTTTATATCGCATCGCCTAACGGTAAAGTGTGGGGCGGCAACATTAAAAACTTTACCCGCAACGGTAAAAGGCGCATGGATATAGTGGTGGGGATTTCGTACGCCGACTCTATTGATGTAGGCTTAAATGTACTTAAAGAAATCGCCGAATCAGAAAGCCGATTACTCGCAGAGCCAGCGCCTAAAGTAATGGTTACCTCAATAGGCGAAAGCGCGGTGAACATACAATTACGTGCCTGGGCTGTAAATGGCGATTACTGGCAAACCGTGTGGGATTTAAATAAGCGCGTTAAAGAAGCCATAGAAGGTGCAGGGCTGAGCATTCCGTTCCCGCAGCGAACGCTGCATATATCTGAGTCGATGGCATCGGCAATAACGGTTAATAACGGTAAATAAAAAACGTTTAAACTCTATTAGCATAAGCACAAATAAATATAGCGAGCCTTGGCTCGCTATTTTTGTATTAACCTTTGTGTTGGCTGAGGTATTAACCTTCTAATTGAAAGTCGTACACTGAGCCTAAATTAAGCAGTTGGGTTAGTTCATCCAGTGCTTGGTAGCTTTCGGTTAATAAGGCTGAATCGGCAAAGTCGCTTGCGCCTAATCTATCGCGGTAGTTGCGTTTTGCCCAGTCACAAAGTTGGGTGTATTTAGTATCAGTTAAAATAACCGCTGGGTTTACTGCAGCAAGTTCTTGCTCGTTAAGGGCTACACGTAAACGCAGGCAGGCAGGTCCGCCACCATTTTGCATACTTTGGCGCAGGTCAAAAAACTGCACTTGGTTTACTGGGTTATCGGCTAAAATCATTTCTTCAATGTAGGCGTTTACTGCGCTATTACGTTGGCACTCTTGTGGCGCTACTAATAACATTGAGCCATCATCTAGGCTTACTAATTGGCTATTAAATAAGTAACTGCTTACTGCATCGCTAATGCTTACTTTATCGGTAGGGACTTCAATTATGTATAGCTGTTTACTGCCGGTGTAGGCATCGCGAATTTCTTGCAGGGCATCTTGTTGGTTTAAAAATGCTTGCTGGTGGCAAAGCAGTACGTTTGCGTTACCTACTGCAATTACATCGTTATGAAACACGCCTTGATCTATAACATCTGGGTTTTGCTGCAGTAAAATTTGGCTCGATTCTTTTAAGTTATGTAATCGGCAAATGGCTTCTGAGGCTTCAAGTGTTTGCCTTGCAGGAAACTTAGCCGGTTTTGGTAGTTGGCTGTTAAAGGCACTTGCGCCAAATACAAACATTTCTAGGCCTTGCTCGCCGTGGCTGTCGCAAAGTCGGGTATGGTTAGCCGCGCCTTCGTCGCCAAAAAAGCCCTGATCGGGTAAATGCGTGTGGTGTGCAAAATAACTATCGTTATTAAACATGGCTTTTAGTAAGCGGGTAGTTGTAGCAGGCTCTAGCGAGCGATGAAACTTATTGTTTAAATTAGCTGAGGTAAAATGCACTTTGCCATCGAGGGTATCTGGCGAAGGTGAAACAGTAGCGGCATTGGCGGTCCACATTGCAGAGGCCGAATAACACGCGCGCAATAAAATAGGGTCTGCTTTAAATGCTTTATGAATAACTTGCGAGTCGTTGCCGGTAAAACCTAGGCGACGTAGTACGTTTAAATCGGGGCGTGCGTGGGGCGCAAACACACCTTGTGTTAGGCCTTTGTCGTGCATGGCTTTCATTTTTTCAAGGCCCTGTAACACAGCTTCTTGAGGGTTTGAAAAACTTGCCGCATTATTTAACGAGGCAACGTTACCATACGATAAACCCGCATAGTTGTGAGTAGGGCCAACTAAGCCATCAAAATTTACTTCTAAGGCGTGCATACACGTTCCAATCATATTGTTTTTAGTTACTTAACAATACAACGCAATGGCTGTGCTTGCAAAGCCTATAAATACTAAATTTATCGGCTGTAAACTCGCTCTTTGTCGCACGTAGTATGGGTATTGCTCGGATCGTTTACCTGCCATACGCTAATGTCTAAACGCCAGAGTAGGTAAAGGGTGTGGTATAGGTTAGCCATGGTATTTTCCTTGAAAGTTTCACTGAACACATTTGTACTTTGGAAGAATTATGCCAACTGTTAATTGAATATTTTATGAATATAAATCAGTAATTTATTAAAACATTAAAAATAACTTTTTAGCGTTTAGCACTACTTTGGGGCTCAAGGGCTTAAAAATTGCACCAAAAAGCCACGCAGCAGGTGCGTGGCTTATGTTTTATACGCGGAAATTAGCGCCCTACTTTACCCTTTACTAGCGGGTCGAACGACAGCACACTAAATTTCCCTTGGCTGGCATTTTTACCGTTATTTAATACTGGCGAGCGATGTAGCTCATCTACGGTAAAATATATTTTATGATCGGCGCCATAACTAAAGCCATCAGGCCAGCTTAAGCGCTCGTCTTTAAATAATACCTGGTATTTACCACTTGGTTTTACTACGCCAATTGCGTCATTGGTTATGTCGGTAACATACACATTACCGCCGCCATCAACAATAATACCGTCGGAAATGGGTTTAGTGCCGTAACGCGTTACTTTACTCTCAAGGGTGCTTGCACTCAGGCTTTTATTGTTAATGTCGCTGGTGGCAATACGGTAAACCGACGTGCCAGACATAGAGCCAAAGTAAAGCCACTGTTCGCTTGGGTCGAGCGTGATGGGGTTTACGCCTAAACGTGCTGGTTGGCCGCCTAGTTTCATGGTGCGCCCTTCAATGACCATATCGATGTTTTCGGCTGTGGTGTATGGGCTATTTTGTAATACTCTGCGCGCCTCACCTGTTTTTAAATTTACGGTAATAATAGCGGCTTGGCTGCCTTGTGCGGTGTCGGCAATGTATACAACACCGTGTTTATTATCGATGACTAAATCGTTTAAAAACGAGGTGTCGGTAATGGTGGGTTTAGCTAAGTAAATTATTTTATGCAGCTGCTCTTTATTGGTATCCCAACCGACTAAACGCCCAGCATGATCAGGGCCTGATGTATCAAGCATCCATAACACGCCATCAGCAGATACATTTATGCCAAGCACATCGTAAAACCCTTTGCCGTTTTTATACGCGTATGCCCATTCTTCATTAGGGTAGGGTTTGGTGGTGCCATCGCTTAATAGCTCCATAATTTTTTGCTTTTGGCCGTAAAAACCATGTATCGATAAAAACTTACGACCCGATGGCGTAATAGCAATGTTACCCGGTGGGTGCTGCGCATCGAATGTAGCAACTGTTTTTAAATCAGCATTTTGATTAGCGGTATTAGCAAACACACTGCTGGTTAAAAACGCGGTGCTGCAGGCTGCAACTAAAAGTAATTTTTTAATCTCGATCATGTTTAAAAGCCTTCTAAAACAAGTTTACCGCGTGAGGTGTGCGATTCTAAAATTTGGTGCGCTTTATATAAATTAGCGGCGTTTATTGGGCCTAAATTTTGCCCAAGCGTGGTTTTAAGTGTACCTGAGTCTATCAGCTCACTAATTTCATTAAGTAAGGTGTGCTGCGCTGTTATATCGGCGGTAGTAAATAGCGAGCGGGTAAACATAAACTCCCAATGCACCGATATACACTTACGCTTAAATTTTAAAATATCGAACGATGTAGGGTCGTCTATTAGCGCAAATTTACCTTGGGGTTTTATACACTCCACTATTTGGTCTTGATATTGGTCGGTATGGGTTAAGCCAATAACGTAATCAAACTCAGCTAAATCCAGTTCTTTGCGCTGCTCGTTTAAGTTTTTAGAATGATCGAGCACATGATCGGCACCTAACTCTTTAAGCCAGGTTACGCTTTGCTCGCGTGATGCAGTACCTACCACGTTTAGCCCAGTAAGTTGCTTGGCAAGCTGTACTAAAATAGAGCCAACACCACCTGCGGCGCCAATAACTAAAATAGATTGCTGAGTATTATGCTTATTTTTAGGCACTTGCAGGCGGTCAAACAGCATTTCGTAGGCGGTAATACTGGTTAGCGGCAGCGCTGCGGCTTGTGCGTCGGTTAATGTTTTAGGCGCAAGGCCTACAATACGTTCATCAACTAATTGAAATTGCGCATTACTGCCTTGGCGCGATAAATCGCCGGCGTAAAATACACGATCCCCCACATTAAATAACGAAACCGACTCGCCAACGGCTTTTACAACGCCTACACCGTCCCAGCCTAATACTTTGTAGCCTTGCTCTGGCGCTACATTTGCACGTATTTTTGTATCTACAGGGTTTACCGAAATAGCCTTTACTTCAATAAGTAGGTCGTGCCCGGTGGCGGTTGGGGTATCAAGTTCAATTGCTTGTATAGAGGTTGCTGTAAGCGTTTTTGTGTTTTTGGTGTAGCCAAATGCTTTCATGTGCGTTCCTGATGATTTTAACTAAGTGTTTTTAACTTATAAGCACTATAGCTCAGTTGAAAAATAGAAAAAGACATGAAAAACTAAAGCACTTTCAAATTTTAATTGAAAATATGCGATCATTTAACGATATTCAAACTTTTATAGATGTAGCTAGTTGCGGCAGTATTTCTGAAGCCGCACGGCAAAACGCGCAAACCCCAGCGGCGGTAAGTGCAGCTATTAAGCGCCTAGAAAAAGATTTAGGAAACGTGCTGTTTATTCGTTCTACCCGCAGCTTACGATTAAGTGTGGCAGGGGAGCAGTTTTTAAGTTACGCCAAAGATTCACTTTCGCTTATTCAACAAGGTGTAGCCGCAGTGCAAACTGTAGTAGGCGAAGTAACAGGAACGCTACAGGTATCGGCCCCGTGCGATTTAGGGCGTAATAAACTAAGTGAATGGCTTAATGAGTTTTTAGCGCAATACCCGCATGTAAAACTTAAACTGCATTTAAGTGACGAAGTAAGCGACATTTACAGCCAATCAATTGATATTGCACTGCGCTTTGGTGTACCAAAAGATTCGCAGTTAATTGCAGCGCCACTTTTTTTAAATAATGCGCGTATTTTAGTGGCCTCTGCTGAGTATGTAGCAAAAAATGGATTGCTTACACACCCCCTTAACTTAACGCAGCACACCACTATTACGTTTATGCGCTTTGGTGAGGTGTTTAAAGAGTGGCGATTTTATAAAAATGGCGCGGTGCAAAAAGTGCAGCTAAATTGCCAACACATAGTAAACGATGGCGAAATGGTGAGGCGCTGGGCGCTAGAGGGCAAAGGCATTGCGTATAAGTCGTACTTGGATGTAATTGATAATTTAGCAAGCGGGGAGCTCGTTCATTTATGCCCACAGTGGCAAAGCGATCCACTACCGCTTTATATGATGTACGCCGACCGGCGCCAAATGACCCCGGTGATCACGGCATTTAGGGCGTTTATTCAACAAAAAATAACCGCGTTAGTTGGCTAACTCATCGTCACTTTTAGCATTTAAATCGTTTACCACTAAATCAAGCAGCTGCATAAGCTGTTTAGCTTGCGTAGGGTCTACACTTTCAAACTTACATAATATATTTTTTGGAATATCAGCGGCTTCGTTTTTAAGGGCTTGTCCACTTTGGGTAAGCTGAATTAGGCGTTTACGCTTATCGTGTTCGTCTTTAATAACAGCCAGCAGAGACTTTTCGGTCATTTTTTTGAGTATTTGGGTCATAGCGCCGCCGTCAATAGCGGTTTTATCTATTAGCTGCGCGATGGTTATTTGGTCTTGCTCCCACAGCGCCATCATTACTACATACTGCGGATACGTTAAGTTAAGCGCAGCCAAAGGCTCACGGTAAGCGCGAGCAATGCTATTTGATGCCATATATAGCCTATGACACAGCTGATTTTTTAATTTTAATTGCTCAAATGACATACCTAACTCCTAGTGCGTTAATACTTTAAACTCAAAAAAACATTTTAATTTGCATGCAAAATATTTGCAATCTCTAATTACTTGGCCTATTATTTTGCACGCAAACTAAATTAATTGATAAACTTTGGAGTTCACTATGAATGTATTACAAAACGTTGCCTACACAGCAAAAGCAACTGCAACCGGTGGCCGTGAAGGTGTAGCTAAATCTGACGATGGCCGTTTAGATGTAAAACTATCAACCCCAAAAGGGCTAGGTGGCGACGACGGACAAGGCACAAACCCAGAGCAATTATTTGCAGCAGGTTATGCAGCGTGTTTTATTGGCGCACTAAAATTTGTAGCCGGTAGCGAAAAAATTGCGCTACCAAGTGATACACACATTAATTCTGAAGTCTCTATTGGCGCGATTGAAGGTGGTTTTGGTATTGCAGTTAAATTAGCTGTATCACTCGGTGATATGGATAAAACAGCAGCGCAAGAGCTGGTAAATAAAGCACACCAAGTATGCCCATACTCAAACGCTACTCGCGGTAACATTGAAGTAGAGCTTTCGGTTATTTAATTTACTAATTAGTTAACGCTTTAACAGCCCAGTGGTTTTGCCACTGGGCTTTTTTGTGCGCTGAAATTTAGCAAAGTTCATATTAATTAAACTCCTCTAAAAAATATACGGAAAATCGTATATTCACTATTTCATATATTCTCGTTTTGTTTTATTGTATGCACATTAACTAAACGAGGATGCTATGGAACAACTCAACCCACTTCAATTTTACAAATGCTTAGCCGACGATACGCGCTTAAAAGCCATGTTATTAATTAGCCATGAGCAAGAGCTATGTGTGTGTGAGCTTGTTGCTGCACTTGAACTTAGCCAACCTAAAGTGTCGCGCCACTTAGCACAGCTTAGGCAATGTGGCTTATTGAGCGACCGTAAGCAAAATCAATGGGTGTACTACAGCATTAATAAAGCCCTGCCAGAGTGGGCTCTTAGTGTACTAACACAAACCAAAGATGAAAATTCTGCGTTTTATAACGACGATTTAAATCGACTCAATGCAATGGGTAATCGCCCTGAGCGTGCAGCAAGCTGCTGTTAATTAAGCAAATTGATATAACTTTACTAAAGGTATTTATTATGACAATTAAAGTAGGTATTAACGGCTTTGGCCGTATGGGACGTTTAACACTGCGCGCAGCACTTGAGTGGCCAGAAGTAGAATTTATTAAAGTAAACGATGTTGCAGGCGATGCTAAAACACATGCCCATTTATTAGAGTTTGACTCAGTACACGGGCGTTTAGCGCACAGCGTTACAGCAAACGAGAATAGCTTTAGTGTGGGTAAACACACTATTGCCGTTACCAATAACAAGACCATTAGCGATACCGATTGGTCTGATTGCGATGTAGTAATAGAAGCCAGCGGTAAAATGAAAACCACAGAGCTGTTAAATCAATATTTAGCACAAGGTGTTAAGCGCGTTGTGGTAACCGCACCAGTAAAAGAAGACGGCATTTTAAATGTGGTTATGGGTGTTAACGATGATTTATATAACCCAGATGAGCACAAAATTGTTACAGCGGCTTCGTGTACTACTAACTGTTTAGCGCCAATTGTAAAAGTACTACAAGAAAAAGTAGGCATTAAGCACGGCTCAATGACCACTATTCACGATATTACCAATACCCAAACTATTATTGATGCGCCACATAAAGACTTACGTCGTGCTCGTTCGTGCGGTACTAGTTTAATACCCACCACAACCGGTAGCGCAACAGCCATTACGCATATATTCCCTGAGCTTAAAGGTAAGTTAAATGGGCATGCCGTGCGCGTACCTTTAACTAACGCATCAATTACCGACTGTGTATTTGAGCTTGAGCGTGGTGTAACAGCAACTGAGGTGAATGAATGGTTTGCTCAAGCGTCTAAAAACGAGCTTGCAGGTGTATTAGGTTACGAAGAAAAACCGCTGGTATCGATTGATTACAAAACCGATCCACGTAGTAGCATTATTGATGCGCTATCTACCATGGTTATTAATAATACCCAGCTTAAATTATACGCTTGGTACGATAACGAATGGGGCTACGCTAATCGTACCGCCGAGCTTATGCTTAAAGTTGCTAAAAGCGACTTGGTTTAACCATTTATAAGGTTTAAAGGGCTTTACCCATGTTTGAGCAACTTGCTAATTTACCTACAGCAATAAAACAGTATTTAATTATTACCGGTAATTACTGGGCATTTACCTTAACCGATGGCGCACTACGTATGCTGGTAGTGCTGCATTTTCATCAGTTAGGGTATGGTGCACTGGCTATTGCCATGCTGTTTTTGTTTTACGAAATTTTTGGTGTGATCACCAATTTAGTGGGCGGTTGGCTAGGGGCTCATTTAGGCCTTAATAAAACCATGAACTTTGGTTTGGCGCTGCAAATAATGGCGCTTGCCATGTTATGCGCGCCAAGTGAATGGCTTACAGTTGCTTATGTTATGGCGGCGCAAGCACTTAGTGGTATAGCAAAAGATTTAAACAAAATGAGTGCCAAAAGCGCCATTAAACATTTAGTGCCCGAGGGAGAAAGCGGCCAAGGCCAGCTTTACAAATGGGTGGCTATTTTAACGGGCTCTAAAAACGCGCTAAAAGGGGTGGGCTTCTTTTTAGGCGGGTTACTCCTTACGGTACTGGGCTTTGTCGGGGCTTTAAAAGCACTTATTATACTACTTACTATTGCGTGGATGATTAGCGTTGTATTTTTAAAAGGCGACATGGGCAAGGCTAAAAATAAGCCTAAGTTTAAAGAGCTATTTTCTAAATCCCGTGCAATAAACTTACTAAGTGCAGCACGATTATGCTTGTTTGCCGCGCGTGACGTATGGTTTGTAGTGGCTTTACCTATTTATTTAGCCCAGCAATTTAACTGGAACTTTTGGTGGGTAAGTGGCTTTATGGCACTTTGGGTAATTGGCTACGGTGGTGTGCAATCGCAAGCGCCGCGTATTACCGGCACCAGTAACTCAAGTGTTGATACCGTTAAACATGCCTATTTATGGGTGTTGCTGCTAAGTGGTGTAACAGCACTATTAGCACTTTTTATGCAACTTGATGTGGCCGTGCATGCCACGCTGATTATAGGTTTACTTATTTTTGGCGGTGTATTTGCTGTTAATTCATCTGTGCATAGTTACTTAATTGTCAGCTTTGCTAAAAGCGATGGTGTATCGCTTGATGTTGGCTTTTATTATATGGCCAATGCCATGGGGCGTTTACTGGGCACCGTGCTTTCGGGGTGGGTGTTTCAGGTTTATGGTTTTGTAGTGTGTTTGTGGGTGAGCGTAATTTTGCTTGTTTTGGCCTCTATAGCCACTGCCTTTTTAACCAAAAATAAAAGCTAAACGTTTGTATTAGATTTAATTTTCTTAGCGATATTCATAGCTTCATTTCTCAGATCTACTAAACTGTAGCCGTAGTTTAAATTAAAGGGTGAAATGAATGCGGGAATTATCGCTAGCAAAAAAATTACTGTGGCTTACAGTCTCAAGTATATTAATAACAGTAATAGTATTGTCGGTTACGTTGTGGTGGCAATTATCAACAAGTAACAAAGACTTAGCTGTTAAGTCAGAAGGGTACATTGTTGCCGAGGTTGAGCACAAACTTAATTCAAATGCAGCCGCTTATGGTGAAAAAATAGCAGGCTTTATTAATGAAGCCTATCGCGTACCTTATTCATTAGCCGCTTTATTAGGCGACGCTGCACAAAGTCAAAATTTAGACCGCGATACGGTTGTGAGCATTAACCGTTCGATGTTAGAGCAAAATACGTTGCTTTCTTCTATATATTCGCAATTTGAACCTAATGCTTTTGATGGGCAAGATTCCAGCTTTAAGCAAGGGTATAAACACTCAGTAAATGGCGATGGCACTTTAGAGGTATATATTACTCGCGATCAAAACGGCACCATTGAGCAGCAAAAAGTAGCCAGCGCCGCCGATAAATATATAACTTCATTAAACGAGTTTGGTATTCGCGAAGCGCATTGGTACTTATGTGCAAAAGACACGTTAAAGCCGTGTATTATGGAACCTTACTTATACGAAATCCCATCGGGTGATTCAGTAATGTTGACCTCGTTAACTGTGCCAATAATAAAATCGGGTCAGTTTTTAGGTTTAGCAGGTGCTGATTTAACCCTACCTACCTTTCAAGCAATGACCGAGCAATTGTCTAGCGAGTTATATAACGGGCAAGCAAAAGTAACGCTTTTAAGCGACATAGGCTTAGTGGTGGGCAGTAGCCATTATAAATCTAAATTAGGGCGCCGATTTAAAGAGGCTGTTAGTGCCGCTACTTTTAAAGAAGCCGAAAGATTCAAAGGTCAAAAAGGCATTTTTAAAATGTCGTCAGAGTATTTAGTTAATTATCCTATAAATATTAAACTTGCTAATACTCAGTGGTCTTTACTTATTGAAGTACCTACTAATTTAGCGCTTGAAGGGCCTGATGCTCTAGCTAAAGGAATGGAAGATACAGCAAGCTACTTAGGTGTAATGATCTTAATTACAGGAGCTGTAATAGCGTTAATCGCTTTTATTATTATGAAAATAGTAGTAGGCACTGTGGTCGCGCCACTTGAGCAAATTCAACAGCGTGTAGATAACCTTGCCAGCTCAGAAGGTGACTTAACTCATACACTCCATGTTGATACGCATGCAGAACTTATTGCACTTGCTGGTGGATTTAATGCCTTTTTAACTAAGTTACGAGGCTTAATTGCAGAGCTAAAAGATGTTTCATCGCAAACTAAGCATCAAGGCGAAATAGCGCAGCATATTGCTATTGATACCAAGCACAACGTGCAATCACAATTTCAAGAAATTGAAAGCGTGGTAACCGCCATGAACGAAATGAGCGCTACTGCACTTGAAGTTGCAAGAGCCTCTGAGCAATCAGCTCAACAAGCGGATGAAATAAATGGTTTAGTAGTAAGCAGTGAGTCGAGCTTGTCATCGGCTATGAGCCAAGTTAAAACCATGTCTGAAGAAATAAAAGAAGCTAACCAAGCGGTTGAAAAAGTGGCTTCGCGTAGTAAAGACATTACACAAATTTTAGATGTGATCAGAACGATTTCAGAGCAAACAAACTTACTTGCACTTAATGCTGCTATTGAAGCTGCTCGCGCTGGCGAGCATGGTCGAGGCTTTGCGGTAGTTGCTGATGAAGTACGTGCACTTGCCTCTAAAACCCGTTCATCTACCGATGATATTAGCCAACTTATAGATAGCTTATTATCAGAGGTAGGAAATGCATCTACCGTCATTGAAAACGGTGTTATTCGTGCTGAAAATGCAGTTAACGAAACCTCAGTTGCGTTTGAAGCACTGCATAGCGTGGTAGTAAAAGTGGATGAAATTACAAATCAAATAACCCACATAGCCACCGCCGCTGAAGAGCAAAGCTTAGTAACCGAAGAGATAAACCGTAACCTAACGCTTATCTCTGATGCGGCATCGCAGCTTGCTGATTTATCTACCCAAGCGGGCGATAGCAGCGAAGCACTTAATGCATTGGTAGCGCAACAAGATAGCGAGCTTAATAAGCTTAAAACGTAAAAAAGTAAGATATAAAAAAGCGGCTAATTCACACTGAATTAGCCGCTTTTTTTGTTGAGACTTTTTAGTTGTGAGTAATGCAAAAAGTTATAGCTTTTTGATCAAGGCAAACATTTGATTAATCATTGGCTGCGCTAATTGCTCAACCCCTGGGCGGTTAAAGTAGCCACGTAGCCCAGTAAATTGCACCTGAAAAAACTGCGCATATTCAAGCGCCGTAAGATTACTACTCAGCTCATTATTTTTAATAGCTTGAGCAAACAAGGTGGTTAAGTAGGCTTCAAACTTTGCCGATAGGTCTAAACTCAGCTCATATAATGAGGCATCTTTTTCTGCAAATTCACAGTTTGCTTTTACCAACATACAAATAGCACTTGGGCTGCAGTTTTTGGTTTTAATTATTACGTTTTCTACAAACGCACGCAAACCACCTACAACAGTGTCAGAACTTGCTAAAAACCCGTCAATTTGGCTTTTCATTTGTACTGTGTAGTCTTTTAAAGACTCACTATATAAGCCTTCTTTAGAGCCAAACGCCGCATAAATACTGCCAGGGCGCATATTAATTGCTTCTTGTAAATCGCGGGTTGAGGTAGCTGTAAACCCCTTCTCCCAAAATAACTGGCTTGCAACGCGAATGACATTCTCGCGTTCAAATTTAACTTTGTTAGCCATCTTCATCTCAACTATTTTGAACGTATGCTCAATTTTAACTTGAGCAGTCGCTCAAAATCAAATAGTATGTGTCTCGAAGTTACTCAAACACATTAATTTATTGGAGCAGAACATGGCAGAATTTACGTTATATACTCAAGACAACGCACCTGAAGAATCAAAGTCGCTAATGGCTGATTCAGTAGCCGCATTTGGCATGTTGCCTAACCTTCACGCAGTAATGGCAGAAGCACCTACACTGCTTAAAGGCTACCAAGTACTGCACGACTTATTCCAAAAAACATCGTTTAACGCAGAAGAGCTAACAGTTGTATGGCAAACAATTAACGTTGAGCACGAGTGTCATTACTGTGTACCAGCGCACAGCGCAATTGCCGCTTCAATGAAAGTTGACCAAAATATTGTTGATGCTCTAGTAAACAAAACACCACTTGCAGATGCAAAACTTGAAACACTACGTGAAACCACACTTGCAATGACACGCGATCGCGGCGTAATTAGTGATGAGCAAATTGAGAAGTTTTTTGCAGCAGGTTACGGTAAACAGCAACTACTAGAAATTATTGTTGGCTTATCGCAAAAAGTAATGAGCAATTACACAAACCACCTTGCTGATACACCTGTAGACGAACCATTTAAAAAGTTTGCTAAATAATACCAACTTAATAAATAACAAAGGCAGCCTAGGCTGCCTTTTTGTGTTTTAAATGCAAAGTTATTTAAATTTTACGGTTTTTGTACTGCGTGTATAAGTACGTTGCTCAGGCTTAGTCCATTCACCCTTTTTTAAATAAGATGTTGAGACGACAAATTTATCGTTTTTTAATTCACTGGTTGAGCGTACTTTGGTGATACCTTCTTTACTGCCCGTTACTTCCTCATAGGCCACAAATTGGGTGGGGCTTAGCACTTTCATGGTACCCTTTGTATAAAACCCTGCGGTAGTGAAATAGTAAAAAACCAAAGAGTCTTTTTTACTATCGTAAAAAATCATCGATTCACCACCATACTCGCCTTCATTTATAGAGTGTGTAGTATGAATTGCTTTACCATTTAAAGCGCGCTCCCAGCGGCCTACATCTTGTACAGGCTTTGCACCTTCAGGCACTTTAAAATCGGCCTGCCAAGTGCCTAAATAAGGCTTAAATACAGCAAGTTCTTTGTCAAGGTTAGCGGGTGTATCAGTGGCGTAACTATTAAAGGTGTATAAACATAATACTAAAAATAGCGCTTTAAAATATGTCATAATTTGGCTCTTATTATTTTGCTTTAACTCTTTTTAGTATAGGCGATCATGAATTGATAAAGAAAACATTAATCACCTTCTCATTGCTTTTTTTAGCTGTAATCTGGCTCGCGTATCTATCTCAGTACTTGCCTATTTACATACCTATTTATGCACCCGTTTATATAAGTGCACTGAGCTTAATCACTTTTATAATGTACGCATGGGATAAGCGACAAGCTAAACAATCAACGCATAAAAAAGTAACTCGCACGAGCGAGCGTACGTTGCAATTACTATCATTATTTGGAGGATGGCCCGGTGCACTCATTGCACAGCAATGGCTTAGACATAAATCACAAAAACGTCGTTTTATAGTGGTGTTATGGCTGTGTATTTTTGGGAATTTAAGTGTAATAGGGGTTATTACATTTTTTGCAGAAAAGATGAGAGTTATGCCTTTAAATTAATGCGTATTTAAAGGCATAAATACAATTTTACCCTGTGTTTAGTTAGCAGCTTCAGTTTTTGCTACTTCATCTAACGCTACTGTAAGTATGGTTTTTTTATCAACCACAACCCACTTGCGGTAAGTTTGGTAGCCTGGTTTGCTTACTTCAATATCATATTCACCTTCTTTTAGTTCAATGGCGTCTTGATATACTGGTTTGATATTCATAATACGCACGCGAGCGTCATTAGGGTTCGTAATTACGGTAAGTGAGATTGGAGCAACCACTTCGGCTACTTCAGCTTGAACATCGGCAACATTGTCTTCAACTTTCTGCTCAGTTTCATTCATATTTGAAGTGTTTGCACAGCCACTTAGGATGAGTAATGCTGCAAGTGCGGTTATTTTTTTCATTGGTACTCCATAAATCATTATAGTAATTAAAATTGCGAAATATCATGGAGGAGTACAAGCTTTTGCTTAACTTGTCGTCCTTGACTTTCGTCTGTAAAACTAAGTGTTCATCAACTTTTAAATTGTATTGTAAAAGCAAAGCCACATTCGCTTCGCGTTACTGTTAGTAAATTACAATAAAACATTATCAAGTGATTGAGTAATGGCTTCACTTCGCTCTACTAGTTGTTCAGCAGTACGATACATTTTCCTTTTCATTAAAGTGCTCGCCATTGTGATGTATCGTTTAGATAATTCTTGCTTTAAAGAAACTAAAAGCGAAAAGTCTGACGGTAAATCCACCGACTCAACATTAATTTTCTCTTCAAATTCTAATAGCTCTTTGTATTGCTCTATGCTTTCCAATTGCTCAGAATAGCGATTAAAGCGTGGCTGATAAAATACAATAGCATCTGCAGTAGGGAATTGTGCTTGCTGACCATTATTTACTTTTTCTTGATACAAGGTAAGCGCATCGATTGCAGACTCTCTTTTAAGTAACTCTGCGAATTGCAGCTCTTCTTTTTGAGTATTCGTAAAAATAGCCTTTCCTACATTTAATAATGCTTTTTGTGTTATAACATCGTCTTCTTCTATGGCTTTATCTAGCGCTAACTTGTAATTATCAAAGTGAATCTGTGAAGGTTCATAGACATAGGTGTCATCAACTTGTTGTAAATCGATAATTAACTGAGGAATGCTATTGTTATCAACTTCGTTGTAACGTGATTGCTCTAAAAGTAAATTAATTCGCGATGTAATATCAAAAATAATCGATTGTCTTTCTCTTAAAATACTTTCAAGTTGCACAGAAAGCTTTTCTGAATCGGGGTAGTACTCAAGTGCTTGAGTGTATACATCTATTGTTTCATCGAAGTTCTTAAACTTATCACCACTATTGTTTAGCTGGTTAGCCATACCATCAAAGCTTTGCAAAACACTCTCTTGGTTTACACGCAGTAAGCCTTGTTTTAAAACTTCATATTGCGGTGGTATTTCAGAAAGCTTACCGAGTATGCTTGGGCCATTCCATGACATC
This sequence comes from Pseudoalteromonas sp. MM1, assembly GCF_030296835.1. Taxonomy (NCBI): domain Bacteria; kingdom Pseudomonadati; phylum Pseudomonadota; class Gammaproteobacteria; order Alteromonadales; family Pseudoalteromonadaceae; genus Pseudoalteromonas; species Pseudoalteromonas sp. MM1. The sequence continues at coordinate 104,372 of NZ_AP027923.1, forward strand.
CACGTTTTCACTTGCTGATTTATAGCTTGGGCATTGTCTAGCTTAGCTTCGAGTTGTTTAATATTATGATCATTAGAGAAGTAATATTGGCCGGCAAATACTGTAGCAATTACTAAGCTTGCCACTAGTGCGATAGCTGGTTTGTAATTACGGTTTAATTTAGCAGTAATGGGTTCTAGTGAACTTAATCTATCAGAAGCGTTTAATGCAATTGCTTTATTTAAACTACCCCACAACCATAATGGGCAGTTACTAGGGCGTTTTGCCGATGTCTCTTTTGCAAGTTTATCAGCTGCTACGCGGTTAAACGGGTGTTTGCTGCTTAATAGTTCAAGCGCTATACATGCGTAAGAAAACACATCATCTTTAACTGAAGCCTCAGCTCCTTTAAGTTGCTCTGGGCTTGCATAGGTGGGAGTGTAACCACCTACAACAGCGGTATTTTGCTCGTTTTGCACAGCATAAGCATCTTCAATGGTTTTATGTTTTGCAATACCAAAATCAAGTACTTTTAAGTTGCCGTTAGAATCAAAAATAATATTTGATGGCTTTAAATCATTGTGGATAACACCGCGTGCATGCGCGTAAATCAGGGCATTAGCTAACTGTTCTAAAATCACCTTAGCTTTTTTAAACACCATACCTGTGGGTTTGTTTCTTTTTATTATTTGCTCAAGTGTTTCGCCTTCAACAAGCTCCATTGTTACATAGTGAAGATCGCCATCAGAACCTGCTGAATAAACTTTAACAATATTAGGGTGAGCTAGCTGTTGTGTTTTAGTGGTTTCATCTTTTAGAAGAGTGATGGCCTCTTCTGAGTGTGAAAACTCTTCGAGTAACACCTTTATCGCCACAAATACCTCAGGGCGACTTGGACTTTCTAAGAATAGATCCCTTGCGCGATAGATATAACACATACCGCCTTGGCCAATTAATTCTTCAACCAAGTAACGAGCAGATATTTTTTTGCCAATTAGATTGAGCTTATTTTTAGCTTGGGGTTTTTTGAGATTTGAATCAAGCGACGCTATCTGAGTTTTATCGTTAGAATTATTGATACCGCTCATTATAAATCCTTTTATTGTGTATATATAAATAATTGCAAAGGTGAATTTTTATCGTTTTTATCAATTCTCCCTTTGATAACGCCAGTATTTTTACAAAAAAAGATTACTTTAGCAATCTTTCTAGCGTAGAAGTTTCATACAAAATTAATTATGTAGCCTGTTTTAACTCATTTAAAATTTGTTTTTATTTTTAAACTTAAAAAATAACGTGCTTAAAAGCGCTGTAAAAGGCGTAAAAGGTACATTTAGCGGTAATTTTTCACTTTATTTTGTTTGGGATTAAGTTTGTTGCAGTGTGCTGAAAAAGGAACATTCAAGCGGTCATTTAATTATTGGATTTCATGTTTTTAGGTTTATTAGATTTTTCGTTGTCTTCAAATTTAAATATATGTGTATATTTTTATATATTAATTTCAATGTTGACAATAGTTTCGCTTCTACTTTATCCTAATAAAAATGTAGATTTATGGGACTAACTTATCAAATGGAACTGATACTAAATATAACTAGTTATCATAGACTCTCGCCTGAAATTGAAGCTTCTAAAACAACTAAACACTCTCTTATTTTTGGCCGCTCGGAAGCGTGCGATTGGCACTTGCCTGATCCTGAAAAAATAATTTCTAGTCGGCACGGTCGTATTGAGAAAGAAGGGGATTCGTTTTACTTATACGATACCTCCACTAACGGAACGTTTATTAATTTTGGCGTGTCTGCACTTGGTCAAGGTAATAAACACCGTTTAGCGCACAGTGATGTAATTACTGTTGGAGACTTTCAAATTGAAGTCGAATTAGCTGATTCTCAATCTACAACAGCATACACTGAAACACGCCCGAACACGGATGAGTTTGCAGTAAGAAATAACCCCCCTGCACCTGCAATAGATAATTTTTCTTCAAGTGATTTATTTTTGAATGAATCTATTCTAGATGAGTCAATGCCTTCTGTATTAATGAAAGAAGAGGGTATGGCCCAGCCTGATAACCAAATTCCAGAAAATTGGGATGAATTATCGCATTTAATGAACCCTGATGTATCAGTTTCAGCTCAAAGCCGTTTTGATGATGTTGCAGTGGCAGAAAAACCTGTTCAAGTTGAACCTCAAAAAGCACCAGAACCCATTAAGCAGCCTACAAAACAAAAGCAAACACACGCTAGTACTACAAGCGCTAATTCCGCTTTATCTGAGGCGTTTTTAAAAGGTTTAGGAGTTAAAGCTGAGCTTCAAAATGCGCTCAATACACCAGAGTTGTGGTTTGAAATGGGGCAAAGTTTAAATTTATTACTAAACGAGTTGATGGAGTCATTAAGGCAGCGAGCATTGGTAAAAAATCAATTACGTTTAAATCAAACTATGTTTCAAACAAAGCAAAATAACCCTATAAAATTTTCTGCTGATATTGATGATGTTATTCAGAATTTATTCATAAGAAATAGTGCAAGCTTCCTGTCGTCTCGTGAATCGATCAAAGAAAGCTTTACTGATACACGTAGGCACGAATATGCTTTATTAGCAGGAGCTGATGGTGTACTTAAAGGGATTTTAGAGCAAGTTTCTCCCCAGCAAATCACTCAGCAAGTAAATGAAAACTCTAATGTATTGAAAATTATTCCAGGCCAGTCAGAGGCAAAATGTTGGAAGGTATATCAAAGCCTTCATGAAGAACTAGCGCATGATGTAAATGCAAAAGGCGCTATGGCATTGTCTGACGATTTTTTAAAGGCTTACAATGATAAAACTCAAGAAACGTTTTAGAAAGGAAAGTAAATAATGTCTAAATTTAAGCTCTTATTAATGAGCATTAGCCTACTCTTTTTAACGGTTGGGTGTACTACCGTAAATAAAATAGTGCCGCCTTCAACTGATTTAATTATTAATGTTTCTAAAGATGTAAATCCAGATACATCAGAGAGACCATCGCCAGTTGTTATGAAAATATTTGAGCTAAGTTCGAGAACTATTTTTGATACACAGGACTTTTTTAGTTTATACGAAACGCCTGAAAAACTACTGGGCCCAGATCTATTAAAAAAAGACGAGTTAGAATTACAACCAAACTCAGTGCAAAAATACAAAATGAGCCTTAATAGAAATACCCGTTATGTGGGTGTTGTTGTGGCCTATAGAGATATCGATCAAGCAAGATGGAGAGCCGTTATTGAGGTTGACCCTACCGGCTATGACGATATAGATGTAAATGTTGAAGCAATTGCAACATACATGAGAGAGCGATAAAAAGGATTTGTAAAATGGGTGATAACACTCGTGTTGCGTGGACTGAAGGGATGTTCTTAAGGCCGCAACATTTTCAACAGTCAGATAAGCACTTTTCTAATTTAATTAATCAATTATGCAAAGGAAATTTATCTGATCCGTGGGGCATACTTGATATAAGTATAGACACACAATTATTGAGTTCAGGACAGTTTGCTCTTGAGTCTTTAAGTGCTATTACGCCTGATTTACTACCAATTGAAATGCCGCAATCAACCCCTTTACCTGAACCATTAGTGGTTAATAAAGATGTGTATGATGAAGTGGTATACCTTGCTATCCCTGCATTGAAAGGCAGTGGTATTAATATTTCAGCGCTGGATGAAAATATCGTCACGCGCTATAAGCTAAATGATTTAACGGTGAGTGATGACTCTTTAGGATCTCAATCCCAAGAGGTAATTCAAGTTGCCAAAATTTATAGCAAATTGGTGCTTTCGTCTGATGATCATGCAGGGTACATTCTATTGCCTGTTGCGCGCATTATTGAAGTTAGCAGCGAAGGAAGTATTAAGCTTGACGCTAAATACATACCACCATCGTTAAAAGTGGGTCAATGCAAGCCTTTGCTTGGTTTAGTGAGAGAAATTGGCTCTATGATAAAACAGCGCGCAGAGAGTATATCTGTTCGTTTATGCCAAGGTTACGCAGGTAGCACCTCAGTTGCTGACTTTATTATGCTGCAAACCCTTAATAAGTACGATGCTGTTTTTGATAATCTACTTAATATAAATAACCTCCACCCAAATGTACTTTATACTCGTCTTATCGAGCTTGCAGGCGAGCTATCTACTTTTAGTACTGCAAATAAAAGAGTACCGAAGCTGCCTAAGTACGACCATGATAATTTGGGTAAAGTATTTTCAGAAGTGGTTAACTTTTTATATCAATCTTTAAGTCATGTTATTGAACAAACTGCGACAGAAATTAAATTAGAACAAAGCAAGTTTGGTATTTCGTTTGGCGCATTAAAAGACAAGTCGGTGCTAAACTCAGCACAATTTGTTTTAGCAATTAAAGCAAGTGTTCCACACGAGGAGTTACGCAAAATTCTGCCATCCCAAATTAAGATTGGTAGCGTAGAAACCATACGAGACTTAGTTAATAACCAAATTCCAGGTATTACTATTAGTAACTTACCAACGGCACCACGCCAGATCCCATACCATGCAGGTTTTCATTACTTTGAATTAAACAAGCAGGGTGAACATTGGGAAAAACTTCGTTCAAGTGGAGGCATCGCTATCCACTTATCGGGTAATTACCCTGAGCTACAAATAAGCCTTTGGGCAATTAGAACCTAACTTTTAAAGGAAGAGTTTCAATGGATGAAACCATTATAAAACCTCGCCCTGGTAGACTAGGGCGTGATACTTCAAACACTCCTAACATTGATAACGATGCTGATAAAACAGTGATGTCTGTTGAGCCAGTTGCCAGCAGCGTTACCAATACATCTAAAGTTTCCATTTTTAAAAACCCACTTTTAGAAGCGGCAACGGATTGCTTTTCGCTTGTAATTTCGATTAGCCAAGCTAAAGAAATGACTAATATTGCCGCTTTAAAGCATCGTTGTGTTGAGGCTGTGAAGCGCTTTGAAGTTGAAGTGCGTAATCAAGGACTCTCTAAAGATGTAATTACCAATTCGCGCTACTGTTTGTGTGCGATTTTAGATGAATCAGTATTAAATTCTAAATGGAGCTCAATGGAATGGGCGGATGAGAGCTTACTATCGACATTTCATAAAGAAACTTTTGGCGGTGAATACTTTTACACCCTGCTTGACAATGCATTGGCACAACCTGAGCTACATAAGCATTTTATTGAGCTACAGTATCACTGTTTAAACTTAGGGTTCAAAGGTAAGTATAGGTTAGATAATGGCGGGGATACTAAAATTGAAGAGTACCGTTCTCAAATGTATCACCTGTTAAATCAATTAGATGGACCACTCAACAATAAGCTTTCACCTAATTGGAAGCAGCGTGTTGCCGCTGGTGTAGAACTTAGAAATCAAGTGCCTCTTTGGGTGATTTTTTCAGTGTTAGGCTTGGTGCTGTTAATGGTTTATTTATTTATAAACATGAAACTAAATGATGGCGTTACTTCTCTTAACGATAAGCTGGCTGTCATTCATCCTATAGCGCAAAACGAATCTGTCGATAAAAAAGATAAGCAACTATTAGTTCTAGAGCAATTACTGCAAACAGAAATTCAAATGGGGATAGTCACAATTAAGAAGAACCTAGACCGTATAAGAATTTCAATAAATAGTGAAAGCTTATTTAATCAAGGCGATGCAAAACTATTACCGTCAATTCAACCTATTTTAGAAAAGCTAGCACGTAGTTTAGAAGGAACAAAAGGGCGTATTTTAATTACTGGACATACTGATGATACGCCTATCCGTACTGATAAATACCCATCAAATTGGCATCTTTCATTAGCCCGTGCAACGCAAGTTGCCAATTCTATGGCTAAAAGTACAAACCTAAGTGGCCGCTTATGGCCTGAAGGTAAAGGTGCTGCAGAGCCTATCGCAAGCAATTCAGATTCAGCTTCTCGGTCACTAAACCGACGAATTGAAATCGATTTATTATTTTAATGGGGCTGACATGAGTATTTCACACAAAATAAAAAAAATTACTTACGTACTTACTTCTAAAACAGCCATGTTAATCATCGGCTTTTTAGCATTATCTTTATTAATATGGTTTGGTGGTCCGCTTATTGCGGTTGCTGATTTTATACCATTAGAGAGTGTAGCAGCACGGCTTTTAACAATTCTGTTTGTTATTTTAGTGTTTGCCATCACCAAAATTTATAGCTTAACGCAACAAAGTAAACGTGATGAAAAAATGGCTGATGAGCTCATCGAAAGTGATGAGTCCAATAGCAACGAGGTGAATGAAGAAATCACCACGTTAAAAAATCGTATGAATGAAGCCATCAACCTACTAAAAGATGTAAAGCTATTTAAAGGTAAAAATATATACCAATTACCTTGGTATATCATGATTGGCCCGCCAGGGGCAGGTAAAACAACGGTTATAAATAACTCAGGCTTAGACTACCCGTTAAAAGATAAGTTAGGTGTGGATTTAGTTCATGGTGTAGGTGGAACACGTAACTGTGATTGGTGGTTCACCAATAAGGCTGTACTTATCGATACTGCAGGACGATACACCACACAAAGTAGCCACGCTAAACATGACTCGCGCGCCTGGGAGGGCTTTTTAGGGCTTTTACGTAAGTACCGCCCGTTACGCCCAATTAATGGTGTAATGATCAGTATGGGTATTTCTGAGCTCATGAGTCAAACTAAAACAGAGCGTAATTTACATGCTCGTGCTATTAAGCAACGCTTGCAAGAGCTTCAAAATCAATTGGGCATGACCTTTCCGGTCTACGTTATTCTTTCTAAAGTAGATTTAATCGAAGGCTTTAGAGAGTTTTTTGGTGAGCTTACAGAGGAAGAGTGTGAGCAAGTTTGGGGCGTTACTTTTGAGTTAGACCTAGATAAAGACACTCAAGTTGAAGCATTTAATAAAGAGTTTCACGCATTAATCTCAAAACTAACAGAAATGCTTAATCGAAGGTTGATTAACGAACGTAATGAAGAGATACGTGCCAAAATTTTCGAATTCCCAAGACAGCTTCGCGTACTGCAAGGTGTAGGCGATGCGTTTTTAAAAGAAATTTTTACTCCTAACGCTTACGAAGAGCTGCCAATGTTTAGGGGCGTGTACCTTACAAGTGCGACTCAAGAGGGTAAGCCCGCTAGTTTTTTAAATGACGTAAACTCAGCAGATTCAAACTATATCAATCAATCGAAAAGTTTCTTTATCAAAAACGTTTTAGAAGGAGTGATTTTCCCTGAGCAAAACTTAGCAAGCACTAATAAGCACCATGATAAGCAAAACAAATGGCTGAGAGTAGGTAGTATTTCTTTAGCAAGTATTGCGGTAATTGGTTTTTCTATTTCGTGGTACTTTAGTTTTGCATGGAATAATAATTTAATGGCTGCTACAGATGAAGCCATTGAAACTTATCAAGAATTAGATGCCGCCTCGTTTGATAGAAGTAACTTATTAGTATTAAACGACAGACTCAATGCGCTACGAAACTTACCAGCAAACAATCCTGCGTTAGTTGATGACGATGAGTCTCAATCAATAGGTTTTAATAAACTCAATGAGATTAAACAGTCGTCGACACAAGCATACAATCGGTCGCTGCAAACGTATTTAGAACCTTATATTGCCAGTACGTTAATTAAAGAAATGGAGGCGCACCCAGAGCACCTTAGCTATTTATACGAAACGCTAAAATGCTATTTAATGTTATTCCAGCCTGAGTACTTTGAAAGTGAGGATATTTCGGCTTGGTTTAATGCATACCTTGAAAGAAACCTACCGGGTGATAAAAATGCGCTGACTCGTGGCCAGTTAATGGATCATATTGCTGCATTACTTGAGCTTGGGGTTAGTCAAACCAAAATAGATAACCAAGCAGTGCGTATAGCTAGAGCAGAGTTAACTAAGTTACCAATAGCAGAAAGAGCATACCAACGTCTGCAAGCTGATTTTCTTGATAGCAGCATTCCACCATTTAGATTAACAGACATAATTAGTTTTGAGAGTGCGCAAAAATTCACATTCAGAAATAACGGCGAATTGACTCGCAGTATTCCTGGCTTATATACCTTTAACGGTTTTCACGGCATTTTTAATGTTGAGAAAAGTAAAATGCTCGGTAATTTGATGGCAAGCAGCTGGGTATATGGTGAAGAAGCATCGGGAACATATGATATTTCTAAAGAAGAAATTGAAAAGAAATTAGAGCAACGTTATTTTCAGGATTATATCTTCTTTTGGCAGTCATTTATCGACGATTTAAGTCTTAATCAGTACAGTTCACCTGCTGAGGGTGTCAATATTACAGATGTACTTGCAGGCTCAGAAGCACCGATTAAAAACATTATTATGGCTGTGCAAAAAAATGTTCAGCTAACCAAATTACCGGTGTCAGAAAATCAAAAAGCAGCGGGTAAAGTTGCCGCTAATGCCGCTGAAATAGCAATGCAAACTAAAGCGAACAGAATTAAACGCTTTCTACCTGACGAAGCCCCTAAGTTTGATATTAAGCTGCCAGGTTATCAGGTTGAAGAAGCGTTTGAAGATGTAATAAATATTGATGCTCAGCAATTAGATAACATTCAGAAAAACCTCAGAGAGCTTAATGTATATCTTACTAAGCTTGATAGAGGAGATCAGTTAAAGTCATCGATAAAAGATCAAATCAGTGGAAAAAGTAAACCAAGTTTCATTCGCCAACTTGAGTTCCAAAGCCGTGATCTACCTTATCCATTTAATAGTTGGTTATTAGATATAAGTAGAGATACCAGTAATATCACTAAAAATAGCGCTAACAGACACTTAAACGAGATTTGGAAAAGTCAAGTTTTACGTGAGTACAATGCAGCTATTGTGGGCCGATACCCTTTCTCACCTTATGCGCAAAAAGAAGTGAATATGAAAGACTTTACACGCTTCTTTGGACCAGATGGCACTATTGATAGCTTCTTCACTAACTATGTAGCGCCAAGTGTGGATATGAGTTCGAGCCCGTGGAAGTTTGAAAAAGACATTGGCATAAGTGCAGATACTCTAGCTATGTTTGAACTAGCCCATCAAATTCAAACTGTGTTCTTCGATGGTGGAAGTGCAACACCTAGAATTGAGTTTGGATTAAGAACTGTTGAATTAGATCAAACTGTCTCTAAATTTAGAGTGGAAATAGATGGGCAGTCTATGTCATATCGTCATGGTCCAATCAAAATTACTAACTTTGTTTGGCCAGGTTCATCAGGGCAAAGCACCACTAGAATTGAGTTTACCCCGCCAAGCGGTGGCCGCCCGATTAATACAACTTACCAAGGTGAGTGGTCGCTTTATCGCATGCTTGATGAGCTAAGCGCTAAAAGAGCAAAAACGCGTGAGGATTTAGAGCTACATTTTTCTCTCATGGGTAACAACGCAAAAGTTGAGTTATTGCCAAAATCAATTAGGCATCCATTTTGGAATAAAAGTGTAGAGAAGTTTTCATGTCCGACCCGATTATAAATATAGGCTACCTTGGCAAAGTCCCTAGCTTAGGGGACTTTGTTCAAGACAGCGTTTCGAAAGAGTTTTCAGAGCACTGGGAACAATGGCTGCAAGCAGCGATTGCTGTAAGCAAAGAACAGCTAGGCGACAATTGGCAAGATAACTACCTAACAGGCCCGGTATGGCATTTTGCATTATCACCAAATATTGTCGGCAATAAAGGCGTAATGGGAACCCTGTTACCGAGCATGGATGCAGTAGGGCGCCATTACCCATTTACTGTGGCCAGTACATTAGAAGTTGCGCCTATAGAAGTGTTAAATTCGGGTGTGTTCTCCTTAGAGTATGAAGACACTGTACTTAAAGTACTAGATAGCTCTGTCGACCTTTTTACATGGAGAAAAGAGGTTGCTAAATCAATAAGAACGCTGACAGAGCCTAAAAAGCAGCTAAGTATTTCTCCTTCAAATGACAAAAATAAAGAGGGTGAAGCATTTGAGTTCTCTGGTGATGAGTTATCAAATGATGTTTTAAAAGACGCTCTTCATGCACTTTTGTATAAAAAACATGGTGACTACAGCGTTTGGTGGACACACGGCTCATGCAATATAAAGCCTATGATGCTTGTTACTTCAGGGCTACCACCTGTCAATCAAGTTGCAGCTATGTTAGATGGCCGATGGAAACATTGGGAATGGAATTACACACAGGTAAAAAATAGTGATTAGCAATTTAAGTACGAGCTATGCAATAACTCATCGTGGTGCTGTTAGGCAATTAAATGAAGACTCTCATGTCGAAATTAATAGCCATAACTTATGGGTAGTAGCTGATGGAATGGGCGGGCATGAAGCGGGCGAAGTTGCAAGCCAGCTTGTCGTGGATGTTATCAGAGCAAAAGTTGAAGAAAAGACATTAGCTACGCTTAGCGTTTCTCATATTGTTGCCGCTATTGAAGATGCAAATCAACAATTAAATGAATACAGCGCTCAGTACTTAGGAAGCAAAACCGCGGGCAGCACAGTAACCGCCTTATTTATAAAAGATAATCAATATTACGTTTTGTGGGTAGGCGACAGCAGGGCATATATGTTACGAAACGGCCAATTACAGCAAGTGTCTAGAGATCATAGTCAGGTAAACGATCTTATAGATGAAGGCGTAATTTCAGTCGAAGAAGCAAAAACACACCCTCTTTCGAATGTGATTACTCGTGCAGTCGGCGTTACCAATGAAGTGAAGGTAGATGTAGTCCAAGGCGAGGTGAAAACCAATGATATTTTCTTACTTTGTTCAGATGGTTTAACAGGCGAATTATCTGATGAAGAAATATGTTTGTCATTAGAGCCTAATAGTATTATTGATTCAGGTATGGCGCTTATGCATTCCTCTTTAGTAAGAGGAGCGCGTGATAACGTTACCTGTATTATAATTAAGTATGGTCATGAAAACTTTAGTAGTAAATCGGAAACATACAAAATTCAAGATGAAGCTACAATTCCACTTTTTACTAAATAATTATTTCTTATTAATTATATAATTTTAAGTGTTAGTATATTTATATTAGATGTTTATTGTTTATATATTTGCAATTGTTTTGATTAAAATACAATTGTAACTAGGCTTGTATTTTAATATAAAGAATGTAATATGAAATCCGCTCCGCTTTATTGGAGTTTTATGGATAATTATTAGGACGACGGAATGTTTGTATTTGAAGAGTATATTTCCCCTATTTCTGAAACTGAGATCGCAGGCTTAGACCCTCGCTCGGATGTTTCTCCTACGTCGACTTATTACGCCTTAAAAGATTTAAGAAACCAACTTCGTGCCGCTGAAAGAAACGCGCTAGTAGACGAAGAAGGTATTTCATCACTTGCTCGCGACTGGTTACCTTTATTAGAACAATGCAGTAGCGCACTAAAATCTGAAAGTAAAGATATAGAGTATTTAGCTTGGTTTATTGAAGCGCTGTGCCGAATTCATGGTTTTAAAGGATTGGCGTTTGGTTTCAAAGTTTCTCATTATTTATTAAATAACTATTTTGATTCGCTGTATCCATCGCTTGATGAGGATGATGAGCTTTCCGATAAGGTATCTGCTATAGCGGGGCTAAGCGGAACTGCAGGCGAAGGTACGCTTATTATTCCAATTAAGAGTATCTACTTAACTGACAGTGTCAGCATAGATCCATTTACCTTTTGGGAATATCAGCAAGGTTACGATATTTCTAGGTTAAGTGATGATAAAAAAGAGAAAAAGCTGAGCCAGGGTGGCGTTGATTTTGAGTTAATTGAAAAAAGTGCCGCTGAAACCAGTACAGAGTTTTTCGTTAACTTAAAAAGTGATATTGAAAATGCAATGGCGGAATTTGCATTACTCAGTGATGCCCTAGATAACGCAACAGGTCAGCCACAAGCAACATCTAATGTTAAGCAAACGCTCGAAATTAGTTTAGCAGCAGTCAATCACTTAGCGGCCGACAAACTAGCGGCAGCAGAGCAGGCTCAAATTGCAATTGATGCTATCGATGACTCATCTCAAAGCGATGAAGACGAACCTGATGTTGCTGCGCCTAAAAAAACAAACAACCAAGAAATAAACTCTCGTGAAAATGCCATTAATAAACTCAAAGAAATAGCGGCGTTTTTTAGAAAGACCGAACCGCATTCTCCAATGTCATACACGATAGAACAAGTGATTCGATGGAGCGAATTATCGCTGCCTGAATTATTAAACGAATTAATAACAGATAGTGATGCTAGGACCGGGTACTTTAAGTTGTCTGGCATTAAGATCAGCGAAACTGAAACATAAGTAAAAGGAGTTCTCTATGAGTATCCATGATAAATTAAAACGAGTACGTAAGCCTCGCGTTCACATCACTTACGATGTTGAAACTGAAGGAACTGCGGTAAAAAAAGAACTACCGTTTGTTGTAGGTGTAATGGGTGATTTTTCAGGTGATAACACTGAAGCATTAAAACCATTAAAAGACAGACGCTTTATTCAAATTGACCGTGAAAACTTTAACGATGTTTTAAAACGCATGAGTCCTTCATTAAAGCTTGTAGTAGAAAATACACTCAGCGATGATGACTCTGAGTTTGAAGTTAACCTTAGCTTTAAATCAATCGATGATTTTGAGCCTGCAGCAGTTGTTAATCAAGTTGAACCATTACGTAAATTAATGGAAACCCGTAATAAGTTACGTGATTTAATGACTAAGATTGACCGTTCAGAAGAGCTTGAAAATGTTTTAGAAGAAGTATTAAGCAATACTTCAAGCCTTGATTCGATTGCTAAGGAACTTAAGCTAGAGGAGACTGAAAAATGAGTGCAGAGCAATTAAGTACTGAATTAGAGTCAACAGCTGAGACAAGCTCATCGTTATTAGAGCAGGCAATTGGTGCTACTAAGCAAACTGATGCAAGCCGTGCAGAAGAGCTACTTAAAACGTTAACTGAAGAGGCATTAAAAGGTACAGTTCAATGGAATAAAAACATGACTGTGACGTTTAATGAAGCAATTCAGTTAATCGATCAAAAAATATCAAAACAACTTAGTGTTGTTATGCACAGCGACGAGTTTCAAAAATTAGAAGGCTCTTGGCGTGGCTTACACCACCTTGTGATGAATTCTGAAACGAGCTCTACGCTTAAAATTCGTGTTTTAAACATGAAGAAAAAAGAATTACATAAAGATTTAAGCAAAGCGGTAGAGTTTGATCAAAGCCAAACATTTAAAAAGATTTACGAGTCTGAATTTGGTACTCCTGGCGGCGAACCTTATGGCACTATCGTGGGTGACTTTGAATTTACTAACCATCCAGAAGATGTTGAAACATTAAGCTTAATGTCGAATGTGGCAGCGGCTGGTTTTTGTCCATTTATTGCTGCCTCTTCTCCTTCTTTATTTGGGTTTGATAATTGGGAAGAGTTAACTAAACCTCGTGATTTAGAAAAAGTGTTTGAGTCACTAGAGTACACAAAATGGCGCTCGTTCAGAGACAGCGATGATTCACGTTTTGTATCGTTAACTATGCCTCGCTTCTTATCTCGTTTACCGTACGGTGCAGCATCGAAGCCTGTAGAAGAATTTAATTATGAAGAGTTTGAAGTTGAACCAAAAGCAGGTCGTTCAGTAAGCACTGATAATAGCGACTATTGCTGGAGTAATGCAGCTTACGCAATGGCTACTAATATGACCAAAGCGTTTTCACAATACGGCTTTTGTACTGCGATACGTGGTGCTGAAGGCGGTGGTAAAGTTGAAGGCCTACCAACGCATATTTTCACGAGCGATGATGGTGATCCGGATCTTAAATGTCCAACTGAAATCGGCATAACAGACCGCCGTGAAGCTGAGCTTAGTAAACTTGGTTTCTTACCTTTGTGTCACTACAAAAATACTGATTACGCTGTTTTCTTTGGTGGCCAAAGCTGTCAAAAACCACAAGTATATTCAACGCCTGATGCAACAGCTAATGCTGCAATTTCAGCCCGTTTACCTTACTTAATGGCTACGTCTCGTTTTGCTCATTACTTAAAAGTGATGGCGCGAGATAAAATTGGTAGCTTTATGGAAGCAGAAGATGTTGAGTCATGGTTAAACCGTTGGATTCTATCGTATGTAAATGCGACAGAGGGCGGTGGTCAAGACATCAGGGCACGTTACCCATTAGCCGATGCGAAAGTATCAGTTAAAGAAATACCAGGTCAGCCAGGCGCTTATAACGCAGTGGCATGGTTACGACCTTGGCTACAAATGGAAGAACTTACTTCTTCATTACGTCTTGTAGCTAAAATTCCAGAGATTGGTTAATTAACTAGTCTTTAGCGTTAAGGATAATGCAGTAAAATGAATCACGAAGAGTTTTCATTTATAAATCAAGACTACGCTTTTCACCAAAAGTCGCAGTCTAGAATTAGCGATAATGATGCTTTGCTTGATAGGTTTTTGAACGAAAAAAACTTAGACAAGGCACTGTTATTGTGGCTTGAAGGCTCTTCTGATTCTCCCATTTCTTGGACCAAAGAATCCCTAGGTCCCTACTTACAACGAATTATTGTTGAACTCGATCAGTTAATTTCTCAGCAACTAAATAGCATTATTCATGCTAAAAGGTTTCAAAAGTTAGAGGCAAGCTGGCGTAATCTATGGTGGTTAACCCTCCAAACAGAGCAGTACGACAAAGAAAATAAAGTAAAAATAAAAGTATTAAACTGTGACTGGGCAACCCTCTCTAAAGATGTAAATAAAGCAATAGATTTTGATCAAAGCTATTTTTTCCAGTTACTTTATCAAAGTGAATTTGATAGCGCCGGTGGTGAGCCTTTTGGTGTAGTAATTGGTGATTACGAAATTAGTAATATGCCCTCTAATGGTACTATTTACAACGATATTGATACTATTAAAGAAATCTCACGTACTGCAGCGGCTGCATTTTCCCCTTTTATATGTTCAGCGTCTCCTAATCTTTTTGGCGCAGATAATTTTTCGGATCTCGGGTATTACGCCGATTTATTTAACCAGTTTGAACAGCCTGAATATGTAAAATGGCAAAGTTTTAGAGCAATGGAAGAAGCACGCTTTGTTGGCTTAACCTTACCGCATGTATTAGTTAGAGCGCCATATAGCAACGATGGTAAACGCCATCAAGACTTTTATTTTAAAGAACAAATTAAAAACCCAGAAACAGATATGTTATGGGGTAACGCTGCGTTTCAGTTTGTATCAACAATAGTTAGGGCGTACTGTGATAGTGGCTGGTTTGGGCACATTAGAGGAATAGAGCCTGGTAAAGTGTCAAAAGGACTGGTTACAGGGCTCGCCAAAGATAGCTTTGCAAATGATACATACCAAAAAGAAGCTAAACCGCCACTGGATTTATTGGTGACAAGCAAATTTGAAAAACAGTTTTCTGAACTTGGATTTATTCCCACTTCCTCAGTGACAAATACTGAGCATATTGTTTTTTATAGCAATGCATCGGTACAAAAAGCAAAAAATTACGAATCCAGTGCCGCTAATATAAATGCGCGTCTTTCATCTATGCTGCAGTACATTTTATGCGTATCTCGTTTTGCACATTATTTAAAAATATTGGCACGTGACAGGGTCGGTTCATACATAAATGCGCATGCGTGTGAGCGTGATTTACAGGCGTGGATCAACAATTATACAACCGCATCAGACTCGGCATCTGAGCAAATCAGAAGTAAATATCCACTGAGTAACGCGCGCATTAAAGTAAGTGAAAACAAAGCAAACCCAGGTCATTTTTTTTCTGTTTTGCAACTACAACCCCATTTTCAATTAGATCAAATGGTCTCGAGCATTAAATTAATAACAGAGCTCAGTCCTCATCACAAAATAAAGGAATAACCATGAAGAAAATACACAGCTTAATTCGCGAGGGAAAACTAACTGAAGCACTCTCTCTGTGTGCTACAGAGCTTCAAGATGAGCCTTTAAACTTTGATATAAGAAGCGTCTATTCAGAGTTACTGTGCATAAATGGTGATCTTGAAAAAGCAGATAAACAGCTCGATTTTATGGTACAAAAAAATCCTGAGTTTGCTGTAGGTGCGGTCAATCTAAGGCATTTAATTCGTGCTCAGCAATCGCGAATAGACTTTTACCAAGGTAAAGGGATCCCTAAATTATTTCATGATGTTGATGAGATAGACACATTGTTTTTAAAGATGCATGTGGCATTGCTAGAGGGCGAAATAGACGAAGCAGCTGAGCTTTCTGCACAAATGGAAACGTTAAGAGTAAGTTCGTTAAATGATGCAGAGTCTGTGGCACGCGACTTGGACGATACATTAAACCCTTATTTAGAAGTTCTAGGCACAAATGGTGAATTTTATTTGGCAAATTTTGATGAAATTGAGTCGTTAAAGGTAGAGCCTGTAAGCTCAGTATTAGAAAGCATTTGGCTACGCGTGGAAATAACGATTAAAGAAGGCCCTTCAGGCAGTGCACATTTACCGCTTGTCTATGCCAATGCTGAGTCAGATCTCGAAAAACTAGGTCAGGTCTCTGATTGGGTTGAACTAAAAGAAGAATTCATTATTGGTAAAGGCATGAAAATGCTATTTATTAATGATGAGGCGATCACAATTCCTAATTTAAAAGTTAATGCTGTAGAACCAGCATAATTTATATTTGAGCAACAATGATAGAACATAAGCAGCAGCTTCAAGCATCTATTCTAGATAGGCTCATTGATGATGAGCCTGACTTTCAAGATGCACCATCGCGTACTGAAGGGATCACCATAAGTGAGCTACGTAAAAATGTGCGCAGAGACATAGAAGCACTGCTTAACGCCCGAATTCAATGGCATACATGGCCTACTCAATATAGCGAGCTTGCTACGTCATGTTTATCTTACGGTTTACCTGATTTTTCAAGTATGTCGGTAAGCTCTCACGAAGGTCGAGCACTACTATGCGAGACAGTTAGAAATACTATTTTAAAATTTGAACCACGATTTTTAGAAGTTGAAGTATTTACTGATGAGGAAGTACCGGTTAATCGCGTTTTAAACTTGCGTATTAATGCGCTTTTATACGCTGATCCTGAGCCAGAATTTATAAGCTTTGATTCAGAGGTAGAGCCTGTAAATTTAGGTATGAAGATTATTGAGGCATCATTATGAACGATGAATTATTAAAATATTACAATCGTGAATTAGCATTTGTGCGTCACTTAGGTAAAGACTTTGCTGAGAAATACCCAAAAGTAGCTGGGCGTTTAAAGCTTAGTGAAGACCATGTTGAGGACCCTCACGTATCACGCCTTATTGAATCGTTTGCATTTTTAACTGCCAATATTAGACAAAAGCTCGATGACAGTTTCCCTGAACTAACCGATGCTTTATTAGGACAAATGCTCCCTGATTATCAGGCCCCAATCCCTTCTATGTCGATAGTAAAATTGGAAGCCGAAAACCTCTCAACAGCGGGAGTTGTAATTCCAAGAGCAAGTGAAGTTGAAACTAACGTTGATTCTATGAAGCAATGTAAGTTTCAAACTTGTTACGAAACTTACCTTTGGCCCATTGAAATTACGAAAGCTCAGTTTGACAACAGTCCCTTTGTTGCGCCAAAGCCGCGTTGGCACGAAAAAGCAAAGTCTATATTTAAATTAGAACTAACTGGTGAATACAAAGGTGTATCGCTTGCAGAAACCGGTTTAGAAAAGCTTCGTGTATATATAAACGGGCAGTGGCATCATACACTTAAAGTGTACGAGCTGTTATTTAAACATAGTATTGGTATAGCCATAGATAATGGCGAAGAAGGCATTAAATACTTATCAAAAAATCAATTAAAAGCCGTTGGGTTTGAAACACACGAAGCGGTTGTACCTTACTCTCAGCGTTCTGCTGCTGGGTATCGACTGTTGGTTGAGAACTTCACTTTTCCTGAAAAGTTTCGTTTTTTTGAACTCGAAGGCATACGCGACGCTTTACCTAAAAACGCGCATAAATGTGACATCTATATTTATCTTGATACAGAGTCGAGTGAGCTTGAAAAACAAGTCGATAAAGAAATGTTTTTACTTGGGTGTACGCCAATAATTAATTTATTTGAACAAGAGCTTGAGCCAATTCGACCTGAGATAAGTCAGTACGAATATCAACTTGCACCGCGTTATATGGACTCAGAAATTTCTGAGGTGGTAGGTATCTCAGAGGTTATTGCTTTTGATCACAAAGGCAATAAACAAGTTGTTGCGCCATTTTACGGACAAACTCACCCAAACTATCAAGGCCACGAAGATTTATTTTGGCATATAAGAAGAGAAACCGCGTCGTGGGCGGGTGGCTATGTTGAGTCAGGTACCGAGACATTTATGTCGTTGGTAGATGCAAAGTTTGAAAACAGCGCAATGGAATACGGTGAAGGTAACTCGGTACTTACTGTGCGTGCGCATTGTAGCAACCGTAACTTACCTGCAAGTATGCCATTTGGCGACGATGAACTTGGATTACTGATGCCAGAGCGCGGCGATGTAATTAAAAAAATTCGTTGTTTAGCGCCATTTACCCATGCCGTTAGACCCGTATTAGCCGATGCAACGCGTTGGCAACTTGTTAACCATTTAACGCTCGATACGTTTAGCGGTGAAGATGCGTGCAATAAATTAAAAGAAGTACTCCGCCTTTATGATTTTAGAGCATCGCCTCAAACCAAAGGTCTAATAGATAATATATATAGGGTAAGTATTGAGCCTGCAACTGCACGTGTTATTCAAAAGGGGAGGGTAAGTTTTGTGACTGGCAGCGAAATAGAAATTACTTTTGCTAACGATGACTTTTCGGGCAGTGGTATGTTCTTTTTTGCCGCAGTGTTGGATCATTTCTTTGCTCAGTTTGCCGCTATAAATAGCTACACGCGTTTAAGCTTACGTTTAAAAGAGCAAGAGCAAATATATTATCAGTGGCCTGCGCGCGTAGGTGATAGACCACTATTATGATTAAGCAATTAATTGCCCAAGCTTCTCAAGTCGATTTTTATAAAGCGGTTTTCATTATTGAAAACCAGCTTAAAAAAAGAGGCTTAGATTATCGCCATGTAGGTTACGACAGCAACCCAAAACAAGAACTAATAAAATTTACGGCAACACAAAAGTTTGGCTACCCAGGAAATGCAATAACCAAGCTAGAAGAAACTGGCTTTGAAGATGGCCTGCACAAGGTCAATATGCAGGTTTCATTTATGGGGTTAACTGGCTGCTCTGGTGCATTACCGCAATTTTATAGTGAACTGGTTATGCAAAGGCTTCGCTATAAAGATACAACCATGCGCGATTTTTACGACATGTTTAATCATCGCCTGATCTCTTTGTATTACCGAGCTTGGAAAAAATATAAGCCTTCATTAAATCATGTAAACAATGACAAAAATAAAGATCCATATACCAAAATATTGGGGCTATTAAGTGGTGGGTATAATGAGCATCAGTTGCATTTTTCAGGTTTGTACAGTCGAAAAATTCGCAATGCATTTGACTTACAAAGTGTACTCAGCTCATACCTTGGCTGTGAAGTAAAAATAAAACAAATGGTTGGACAATGGCACGAGCTCAAAGAGCAAGAGCAAACCCGCCTTGCTAGCCAAGCGTTATTTGAAGGTCAGCATGCTCAGTTAGGTATAGATACCATGCTAGGCAAAAAGGTTTGGGATGTCTCGTCCAATATTGAAGTGCACATAAAATCAAATGATCCAAATAAAGCAAAACTTCTTTTACCAAAAGGGGTTTTGTTTGAACTAGCAAATAAAATTACTAAAGACTACGTTGGAAATTCAATTCAGTTCCGCTTAGTTATTGAAACTGATTTTCAGCATTTAGGCGCCGCTCAGCTGGCTAAGAATGATTGCCAATTAGGCGCAAATTCTTTTTTAGCGGTGCAGAATAAAAAATCAAAATCTAACCCTACTAAGTTATCGTTTAAGGGATAATTAAAATTAAAAGGAACACTGTATGTCTTCGATGACACTCAATAAATTAGTTGAAAAACTAAGCCCTGATTGCAGAAAAAGCCTAGAGGCCGCGGTTGCAATTTGTAATAGCAGAAGCCACTTTACAGTGGAGCTTGAACATTGGTTACTTGCCATGATTGAGCAGCAGCTCGATGATGTTAGACTTATTTTTGGCTCTTTTGACATTGATATTGAAAAAGTAAAACAAGACTTAAATCAATCTTTAGAAGCGTTTAAAACCGGTAGTGAGTCATCACCTAGTTTGTCTGTACATGTTACGAGTTTATTAAAGCAATCTTGGTTAAGTACCAGTATAGAGTTTACTGATAATCAAATTCGTAGTGCCTACGTTATTTATACGCTTGTAAAAGACGATACTTTATCGAGCTTAGTAACGCGCTGTAGTAAGTTATTTAATAAAATAGAGCCTGGGCAGTTACTCCATGCATGGCCAGAAATAGTCGCCCAATCGCAAGAACGTAATCATTCAGTACAAAGTACGGCGAGTCAATCGGCTACTAACTCTAAAACCCCGAGCCTTGATCAGTTTACTGTTGATTTAACGGCACAAGCAAAAGCCGGAAAAATAGACCCCATTTTAGGTCGCGACTTCGAAATTCGTCAAATGGTAGATATTTTAACTAGACGCCGTCAAAACAATCCAATATTAACTGGTGAAGCGGGTGTAGGTAAAACTGCTGTAGTTGAAGGTTTGGCACTAAGAATTGCACAAAAAGATGTGCCAGCCGTACTGCAGAACGTAAAAATTCACAGTTTAGACTTAGCACTACTTCAAGCTGGCGCAGGCATGAAAGGTGAGTTTGAAAATCGTCTTAAATCATTAATCAACGAAGTAAAAAATGCAGTTAACCCTGTTATTTTATTTATTGATGAAGCTCATACTATGATTGGTAGTGGTGGAGCAGCAGGTCAAAACGATGCTGCTAATCTATTAAAACCAGCACTTGCTCGTGGTGAGCTTAGAACCATTGCCGCTACAACGTGGGCTGAATATAAAAAGTTTTTTGAAAAAGATGCTGCGTTAACGCGTCGTTTCCAAGTGGTAAAAGTTGAAGAGCCAACGCCAGAAAAAGCAGTGGCAATGTTGCGCGGTTTAGTGCCAGTGATGGAAAAACACCATAAAGTGTTTATATCTGAGCAGGCTCTTGAAAGTGCCGTGCATTTATCTCATCGTTATATTACGGCAAGGCAACTACCCGACAAAGCAGTGGCATTATTAGATACTGCTTGCGCACGGGTGGCAATGAGCCAAGCATCTACACCAAACACTATAGAGCAACTTGTAAATCGATTAAGCGAAATAGAGACACAAGTGCAAATGTTACACCGTGAACAAAAAACAGGTTTAGATCATTCAGTGCAACTAGATACACTTAAAACTGAACTTGTAACCATTGAAGAGCAATTAGCACCATTAACTGAGCAGTTTAAAGTAGAAAAAGAAATTGTAGCTGAGCTTAATCAGGCACTCGAAGCTATTAATTCAGATCAAGATAACTCATCAGATGAAATTTTAGCCAACCTAAAGCAGAGCAAAGAAAAGTTAACTGCTTTTGAACATAATATGGTTCATTGGCAAGTGGATGAAGAGCTTATTGCACAGGTTATATCAGATTGGACTGGCATACCTGTTGGTAAAATGCACGAAGATGAAATACATGGCATTTTAAACCTCGCGCAAGAAATGAAAAAACGTGTTGTAGGGCAAGATCATGCTTTAGATTTAATCGCTAAAGTCGTGCAAACATCTCGCGCACAATTAGCAGATGAAAGCCGACCTAACGGTATTTTTATGTTGGCTGGTCCAAGTGGTGTAGGTAAAACCGAGACTGCACTTTCGCTTGCACACGAAGTGTATGGCAGTGAAGAAAATGTCACCATTATTAATATGTCTGAGTTCAAAGAAGAGCACAAAGTATCACTACTGCTTGGTTCACCTCCAGGGTATGTAGGGTATGGCGAAGGTGGCATATTAACCGAAGCCGTGAGAAGAAAACCGTACAGTGTAGTATTGCTCGATGAAATGGAAAAAGCACACCCTGGTGTACAGGATATTTTCTATCAAGTATTTGATAAAGGTACAATTAAAGACGGTGAAGGCCGCGATATCGACTTCAAAAATACAATCATAATTATGACCTCTAATGTGGGTACTGATACGACCATGAGTTTATTTGAAGACGAAGAAAGTAAGCCGAGTATTAAAGGTTTATTAAAAGCATTACAAGATGATTTACTAGCATCATTTAAGCCAGCTTTTTTAGGGCGAATTAATGTAATACCTTATATTCCATTAAGTGACGATATTCTTACAGAAATTGCATCACTACAAATTGCTAAAATAATTAAACGCGTTAAAAAGCATTACAATGCTGAGCTTAAATATGAAAATGATGTGATAGAATATATTATTGATAACTGCCAAAATGCTGGGTCCGGTGCTAGGAACATTCACACCATTTTGCAAAATAAACTATTACCTTTACTGTCGGAAGTTTTACTTTCTAACATGATAGATGATAAAGAAATAGATAGTATATTTTTGTCAGTTATAGATAATGAATTTAATATTGAGTTAAATTAAAGTTTATTTAAATTAACTTAGTATTAAGGTTGTTTCTTTATTTTTAGGGTATTATAATTTTGGTGCCTTAAATCACTACATGGAATTTTTGAGACATTGTCTTCATCTAAGGAAAGGAATCTGAAGGCCTTTTCATTGCTGTATTAAAGATAATGATTTCAAAGGAATTTTTGGGAAACCAAAGTAAATAATCCAGTCTAAATGGATAACATTGTTTAATTAAAAGGAGCATTATCAAATGCAAGCAAATACATATTTAAAATACGGTTCAATCAAAGGCGAAACTACAGCTGAATCTTTCAAAGATTTAATCACAGTATTATCTTTAGATTGGAACGTAAGCCGTGAAATTAGCGCAGCAACTGGTACAGCAATGGACCGTGAGTCTAGCTCTACTCGTCTTGGCGACGTAACTATCACTAAACTTCAAGATAAAGCATCTCCGGATCTTTTCAAAGAAGCAACTATTGGTAAAGGCTTACCAGCTATTTTCCATATCACTAAACAAGGTGATAAAGTTGAAGAAATCATGAAAATTGAACTTACAGATGCAATGATTTCTAGCTACTCTGTATCAGTGCAAAACGATCGTCCTATTGAAACAATCACTATCAGCTACACAGAAATGATGATGACTGTTACTCCAACAGACGACAAAAATAACATTACTGCTCCACTTGTATACGGTTACAGCGGTGTTAAAGGTCAACAAATGTAATTTTTGTTACCTTATAATGGCTCTGGGCTTTTGCTCAGAGCTTTTTTTGATCTTTAGGATGGGAAAGGCAAGGAATGCAACAAGCAACACAAGATAATAACGTAATTCAAATTAGCACCCCTGCTGGTAAAGATGCCCTCTATTTAACTCGTTTTGTTGCCCAAGAGGCAATGTCAGATTTATTCGTTATGTCTGCCAATATGTACACGATTGGTAAACAAATAGCACACGAAGATTTAGTAGGTAAGCCTGTATCTATTAAAGTAAAAAATGCACAAGGCGGTGGTGAGCGTTACTATCACGGAATAGTAAGTCACTTAGTTTCAAATGGTAGCCGCACAGCTGATGTAGAAGAACAAAAAAACTATATAGATTACCAAGCAACGATAGTTCCGTTTGCAGCATCAATGCGCAATCGTAAAAACAGCCGAATATTCCAAAAGAAAACAATTAAAGAAATAATTGCTGACCTATTTGGCCAACACAATGTTGCCTTTAGCGATAAAACCAGCAAAACATACCCTAAGTATGAGTACTGTGTTCAGTATCAAGAGTCAGACTTTGACTTTATCCAACGACTTTTTCAACAAGAAGGTATTTTTTACTTTTTTGAACATACGAATAGCAGCCATACACTCGTACTTGCAGATGATATAACTGCTTATGAAGTGTGTGACGAAGCTAAAGTTGTTTACTCAACTGGCCATTTAAGCGAATCACACGTATCACGTTGGCAGGGTGGTTTAAGTATTGCGCCTGGCAGCTTTAAACGTGTTGGTTACGATTTTAAACAGCCATCACGCTACCCAGATGGTGAGCAAGCAAACCCAGAGCTCCCGACGCAATCGGTATCAGAAATTTTTGAATATACGGGCGAGCAAGAATGCCACCCGCGCGCAGCTAACTTAGCATCAGTGCAGCTTGAGTCATTACAGCGAGACATGAAGCTTTCTAGTGGTCGCAGTGATTGCCGTTCATTCACTGTGGGTAGACTCTTTAGCTTTAAAAAGCACGAAGACCCACGCCTTGAGGGTAAAACATTTGTCATAACCTCTATGATGACCTCAATTACAGTGCCAAACCAATCTGGCTCGCAACAGTCATCGGTAGAGGAGGTGTATTCAAATCACTTTGAATGTGTCCCAAAAGAAATCCCTTACAGAGCACAAATAAATAAGAAAAAACCGGTAATAAATGGGGTTCAAACTGCAATTGTAACTGGCGATAGCGCCGATGAAATAATGATTGATCAATATGGTCGCGTAAAAGTGCAGTTTGATTGGGACCGAGAAGGCAAAAAGGATTCAAAAAGCTCATGCTGGATCCGTGTAGCGCAAAACTGGGCGGGTAAAAAGTGGGGGGCGTTTTTCTTCCCGCGGGTTGGCCAAGAAGTCCTAGTAGACTTTATAAATGGCGACCCAGATCAACCCATTATTAGTGGCGCTGTTTACAACGCAGATTTAATGCCTCCGTACGCATTACCTGGCGAAAAAACACAAAGTGGTATTAAAACACGCTCTACAAAAGAAGGCGGAGCTGATAACTTTAATGAGCTAAGGTTTGAAGATAAAAAAGGCAGCGAGCTTGTTTATATTCAAGCAGAAAAAGACAAACAGCTTTACGTAAAAAATGACCAAAACGACAAAACAGATCACGACCATAATATTGAAATTGGCAACGATCGAAAAGTTGATATTGGCAATAATGAAACCCTTAAAGTGGCAAAAAACCGCAGTGATGATATAGGTGAAAACGACACATTAAAAGTGGGTAAAACACTTAATATTGAAGCGGGAGACGAAATAGTAATTAAAACAGGCTCTGCACAAATTAAAATGAGCAGTAGCGGTAATATAACTATAGAGGGCACTAATATAGATATTAAAGGCAGTAATGTTAAAGTGGATGGTAGTGCCATTACTTTATCTGCCGGTATGATTAAATTAAATTAGTGCAATTATGGAAATAATAAATAGTTTTTACTCAGGGTATAGAAACGGCATTAATAATAACGGTTATGTTGTATATTGCCGTTATGGATTGCCTCATTTAATTTGTTTGCCTTTAAATAGACCTGATGATCCGTTGCTAAATCCTGCATTAACGCATTTAAAAGCAATGAATGGTTATTACGCTAATCAGTTTTTGAGTAATTTACATAGTGCATTAAATAGTGAAGATGTTATAGCTGCTTTGTATCAATATGCTCTACAAAGCCCTGTATCTATTTCTGATTACAACAAAGCGGAATTAATTGATACGTTATCGGGTTTAGTTGCTCAAAGTAAATTATTAATTATTCCTTTATTTGATTAGTTTTATTGTTAAAAAGTAAATAAGACAAGGAGTCTTTATGGGTAAGCCCGCAGCTACAATTGGTCATATGCATGTATGCCCTAAAACAACAGGTACAGTCCCACATGTTGGCGGCCCTGTTGTGGTTGGCTCTGCTAATGTATTAATAGGTGGAATGCCTGCGGCACGTAAAGGCGATATGTTAGTATGTGTTGGCCCACCCGACAGCATAAAGTCAGGCTCTGGTAGCGTAAAAATTAACGGTAAACCCGCAGCTCGAATGGGTGATGATAGCTCCCACGGCGGAAAAATTGTTGTTGGCAACCCTACTGTATTAATAGGTGGCTAATTTTGCTGTCTACCTACTTAAGTAATCATCAAGCACAATTACTCAGTATAAGTAAGGCGCAGTGCTGCCCGTTTACTTCGGTAGGTTATGTAAAAACACTTAAAAAAAAGTTGTTAGAAACAACTTGGCTAACCGCTAAAAAAAATAATACTCCTCAAAATTTTACCCAACCCGATTTAACACAACTTAATGCATTAGTAACTAGCGAGCAAAGCCTTGATGTAATTTCGCAAGCATGTATAGAAGTGATGGCTAATTTACCGCAAACAATTAACCTTGCTTTTATAAATGCTTTGCTAAACAGCCCGTCCTTGCATGGCTTAGCAAAGGTTGTTATTCATAAAGTTTTATTACAGCAACACAGCTTTAATTTAATTGCATTAATTGACTTAAACACTCTTTATTTTGCGTTAGCTAATAGCACTGAACAAGAAGTAACAACAGCCGAAACAGTCTCGTTTATCAGCGCGTTTAACCCTAATGCCAACATAAAAGTGCTAAAACATGTGTTTGATGAGCTATGTAAAAGTAAGCTTGTTAATTCACCGTTAATGTCGCTTTTTTTATTATCACTAAGTTGGGAACAGGTAAACGCTTTAAGTAACTACGCAAGCCACGTTTTAACAGTAGATGATACGTTGCATGTGCTATTACAAAGTGGCTATGTAAAGTTAGTGCCTTTAGCGTGTATGTCGTTAAACCAAGTAGAAAACCCAACAGCTATTATTGCCTTAATAAGGCGTATGCTTGGCGATAAACTCGATTTACTCGTAAGCTATGACATTCAAGTAAGCGCGTTTAATGCAAATCAACAAGCACTAGTTGCCTTTAAGCAGCAGTTACAGCAAAACTGGCCTAAATACGAGGAGGAGCTTTGCGTACAACGGTTAGTAGCCGGTAAAGCACTTAATCATAAGTTAAACGCAATAGAAATGTCGGCAATGGACTGTTATAGCCAAGCAATATTCAATTTGTATACCTACTACAAATCGATGGCTAAAAATGTAAAAGCAGAGGCGCAAGCATGAAGGCGTTTAACGTAAACGTAAGCTGTTTTTCTACGCCTTTGTCGCAAGACATAGATACACTGTTATATGCAGATACTCCAAACTCACCTAACGGTATTAATTGGCAATCATGGAATGCCTGTATTTATGATTGCATAGTAAAAGCAAAAGAGCTTTTTGCAAAAGTAGAAGACTTAAACTTGCCACTTGTATGGCTATTGCCAGCACTGGCGTACCAAGATGAGCTAAAGCAGCTTTTAGCAAAAAGTTTTAAACAGTTGTTCCCTGAACATGTAGAGCACTTATTATTTTATGGTGCTGTTGGCGCTAATACGTTAGTACAAATGGCGGGGCAAAAAAAATGGCGTAAGGCAAATGTTATAGCCATTGATGCAACCTATAAAGCCGATAAAAACAATGAGTGGGTATACTTAGGAGTAGGTGGTGCACTCGCGACTATTGAAACGATTAAAAGCGGCTGGATGCAAACAAGCCATGAGCTTGCCCCTTCAATAGATTTTATAAAGCACGACCAACTAGGCGGTATATTTTCAAATATTGCACAGGGTAATAAAGACTATATAGATCTTATATTTGCACCTGGCAACGGCATACATCAGCAAAGTGATGTATGGCTGACTAATTTACAATTGCTCAGTAATTTAATTAATGAGCATACACATTATGAATTACCTAATTACAAATTAGGTAAAATGGGTGCACTTGAAGGACTTGTCAATTTATATCTATTGACCTCAAGCCCGGCTATTGTAAATCACTTTAAACACGCGTTAGTGATTTCTCAAGAACAATCAAAATACCAGGCCGCAGCATCATACTTATGGATAAGTGAGGAAGTACACAACTAATGCAAAGTAATACAGTTGTTTTACAAGGAACGAGTTACCCCATTTGCCTAGTTGCTGGCAAAGGCCAAACGCCGTCAGGTTATGCACCAACAGTGGCAAACACCCCTGAAACGGCTAAACAACAAATAGCTCAAATTGGTGGTGCGTTAACTGGCGATGCTGCCAAACGCCTTGATGTAATTAATTTATTAAATAGTGCAGGCGTTAGCTGCCCACGCAGTGCCTCTGCCCGCGAAACCGCAAGCGTACTTACGCAGGCCTTAGTAAGTGGTGCCGTAACGTGTTACCACCAAAAAGCAAAGTCGGCTATTCAGGTAAGCGATAACACAAATAGTGGCTCAGCGGGCAAAAAGTCGAACAAAAAATCAAGCTCAACCGCATCGGGTAAAAGCGCAACGCAAGCACCTGCAAAAAATACGGGTGGGGCAAGTAATAACACCGCAAGCGAAGAGCCCATTACAAATCAAGAGTGCCGCTCAGATCCGGTTTCAATGCTGTCGGGCGAAGAAATTCTCCCGCTTATCGACTTTACCCTAGCAGGCAGCCGCCAATTAGTGTGGCGACGTTTGTATCGCTCATCTCATGCTGATTTGTGCACAACAATGGGTAATGGTTGGCGCCACGACTTTATGGCAAGCCTTACAGAGCATTACTTGCCGCCGCCAAAAGTGGGCCCTAAGCAAAAAGGCACCTATTGGTTAGAGTACCAAGACGAGCACGGTGCTAAACATAAATTTGAAAAGGTAAAGCCTGGCCAATCAAGCTATCAGTTAAGTAGTAACCTTGCGCTACATTACCAAACAAATGGTAAGCAAGTCCTTGTAACGCCAGACGACCAACACCTTACGTTTAAACCGGGCGAAAGCGCATGGTTGCTTGAAAAAATAATTAACGAAAAAGGCCAAAGCATCGCGTTTTATTACGATGCAAAAGAGCGCCTACACCGCATAGAAGTAAACAAAGTACGTGGCTGCATTATTAGCTACAACGCGCAAGGTTTATTAAGCAAAATAGCAGCGTACCACACCGATAAGAACAACAAACAGCAATTACTATCGCCATTACTAGCAAGCTATGAATACGACGAAAACAAAAACCTTGTTAAGGCTACTAATCAGCAAAACGAAACTGAGCGTTACGCCTACAACGCCGCTAATTTATTAACAAAGCGTACCCGAGCCAGTGGCTTTAGCCATCATTTTGAGTGGGATAGCTACTCACCTAGCGCTAAATGTATAAAGCAGTGGGGCGATAACAACACCTATACTTACCAGTTTGAATATAACCTAGAGACTGGTGAAACAACCTGTATAGATTCTCGCGGCCACAAAGAGCACTTTGTACATAACGCACAAGGTAAATTGGTAAAACATATCGACCCTAACGGCAACGTTTGGCAATATACATACAATGCGCAAGGCCAAAAGCTCAGTGAAATAAAGCCCGATAGCAGTACAACGCGCTATAGCTATACACCTTTCGGCCAGTTAGAAACATTAACGCAGCCAGATGGTAGCCAAACGCATTTTGCCTACAATCAACTTGGGCAACGTGTATTAACTACCTTACCTGATGGCCAAACCGTTACACGTAAATACAGTGTGGCTGGCTTATTACAAAGTGAAACCTTTGGCGATGGCCGCACTACATTATACAGCTACGATAAGCTTGGCCAGTTAACTCAGCATATAAATAAAAACGGCCAAATCACCAAGTTTATTTGGAACGAGCAAGGCGAGCTTTTAGCAAAGCATCATAACGATGAGCTAATACGTTACAGCTACGACAGTCTAGGCCGCGTAAATGCCACACTGAATAACGCAGGCTTACTCACTCAATATAAATACAATGAGCACGGCCAGCTTACACAAACCATTGCCTTTGATGAAAACGACCCTGAAAATAAACAGCATCAATATTTTAGTTACGACGAAGCAGGGCGATTAATTAGCTCGCAAAACAGCAAAGGCGACACCACCGAGCAACACTTTGAAGGGCTAAGCCAACCGCATTGTGTTATTCAGCCCGATGGCAGCGCGCTGCATTTAACGTACGACAAAGAGCGAAACCTAACCGCCATCGAGCGGAGCGACGGCCACGTATACCGCATAAGTTACGATGCGAACGAAAACCCAACACAAATAACCGGGTTTGATGGCACGCTACAGCAATATAAATACGATGCCTGTAACCGCTTAGTCTCAGTAACGCAAAGTAATAAACGCCATGTAAAAATAGAGCGCGACAGCCTTGGCCGCGTAACTGCGCAGCATGCAAGCCTTGCCAGTGACTCACATATCGTTAATAACGCCAATTACTACAGCTACACAAAGCAAGGTAAAATTGCGCGTGCACATAATGCGCAATCAACACTTAAACAACGCTTTGATAAAGGCGGCAGGCTACTGTGCGCCGAGCAAGTAAATAACCAGCAACAAGCGCATACCTTAAAATACAGTTACGACGAATACGGCAGAAGGCAAACCCTTACCCTGCCAGATTTAACTACGCTTAAATACAGTTACAATCAGTTTGGTCAGCTAAACGCTATTAACTTATTGCAAGCCAATAGCGAAGCGAATGATTCAGCTAGCGCAGAAAAGTCGCTTGTAACATTAAGCTACGACAGCCAAGGTAATATTAAAACCCAGCAGTTTGGCAATAGCATAACCCTTACTCAACAGTTTGATGTATTCAACCGTTTAACGCAGCAACAGCTTACACACCCAGCGCAAGCATTATTTGATACCTGTACGTACAATTACGACAGCGTAAACCAGCTCATTGCCCGTAAAAACGAAGGCGTAAGCAGCCAAAATATCAATTTTGAATACAACAGCCTCGGGCAGTTAATACAACAAACATTGGCAAGCTCACGTGCTGATACAACCACACACTACCAGTGGGATAGCTTTGGTAACCCGCAAAGTCAGACTGTTCAATCAAACACAAACGATGCAGACCTTAGATATACAAGCACGTGTGATAAAGAAACTAGCGATACAGCTAACGGCGAGCAGGGTATAGAACATAATGCTGCCAGTAACGAGCATACAGCCAACTCTTCTATTGATTTAACACACGCCACGCATAGCGAATACAATGAGCTAGCGCTAAATAGTAGTGAAAATAGTAGTAAAAATAGTAGCAACGCTGACTCAGTAGCAAACAATGAAGGCACTAACAACACCACAATAAACAGTGCTACCGACGCCGACCGCCTAACACGCTTTGGCGACAGCGATTTTTACTACGATGAGTTTGGTAACCAAATACGCGAAACCGGTAAAGGCATAAAAACCCGCCGTGAATACAACGCATTTAATCAGTTAAGCTGTTTTAACAACAACGGCACGCTCACGCAATACGACTACGACCCATTAGGCCGCCGAATTGCCAAGCACACCGAGCACGGTAAAATTGACTACATTTGGGATAACGACCAGTTAATTGGCGAATGCCAGCACGGTGAATATACCTGGTATATCAACCTCCCGAATCAATTTCACCCAATTGCGCTGATTAAAAAAGGCGAAGTGTACTACTACCACCTAGACCAACTTAACACCCCACGTTTTGTAACCAATAACAAAGCAGAAGTTGTGTGGGAAAACCAAGCCGATGTGTATGGTTATGAAGAGTTAAAAGCAGAATCAAATAAAGAAGACTCTTTCACTCAACCAATCCGTTTTCAAGGGCAATACCTTGATGAAGAGAGCGGCTTACATTACAACCGTTATCGCTACTACAGCCCCAAGCAGCAGCGCTTTATAAATCAAGATCCAATTGGTTTAGTGGGTGGCATAAACCACTATCAATATGCGCCAAATCCGGTGAATTGGGTAGATCCGTTTGGGTTGAGTTGTAAGGAAGGCATAGCTACTGTATTAAGAATAGGTCGTGGTAAAGATACTCATTTTGCTATTCAGATAAAAACTAAATTTGAGGTTACTAAAACTCATCAGCTAGGTGGAACTGATGATAATGGTATTAGTAGTAGGACTCTTATTGATAGCTACGATGAAGAGGATGATTTTGCTGGCAAATTAATAGAAAAAGCTACAATAAAACTACCAAATGCGATTGCTGCGATTGATTTACAAAGACAGCTAATACTCAATAGTGAAATAGCTCTTGATGCCGCTGGTGGTGATCCTGATAATTTACAAACTCCTTTATATGATGCTGCTACTCAAAGCTGCCTGACGCATGTTTTCGATGTGTTGGAGGCTGGTGGGATAGAAGGCACGCCAAAGAGCTCCTCTATTAGAGATAAATCAGTCCGTAAATTTACACGTGATATGATGAATGGGAAAATTGGCGAAGAAGAGGTTTCTGAAGTTGTGGAAGAGTTTGAAGATAACAAAGCAACTTGGAAGATTGATAGTAAAGGTAGGCCTATTTCAGTTGAGGCAACGTTAAAATCTACTTACCATGGTAAGCGCTCATCTAAAGAGAAAAAAGCACAAAGTGAAGCTGGTGGTGAGGCTAGGTTAGCTGATGATGATGGCGGTCATCTAGTTGGCCATCGCTTCATGAGCGATCAAGGAGAGAAAAACTTATTTCCACAGAACTCTAACTTCAATCGAGGTAGTTACAAGTCGATGGAAAATGAGTGGGCAGATTGGACTGAAGCCGGGTATGAAGTGAGGTTGAAGGTTTCTTTAGAACCACCGGGTGCCGTTCGGCCTACTGATGTCATTAGTGAATATGAGGTGTGTGACCCTGATACTGGTGATGTGGTTTATGAAAAGCGGCATAAGTTTAATAACCAAAGTGGTGAGACTTTTGGTCGAGTTACTAAGAAAGATATTGAGAAGTTGAAGGGATTGTTATGAATATAAAAGATGAAACATTAATTGAAATTGCGGGATTATTTTTACGTTGTAAAAAAGTTGAGGAAAACCCTTGGACGGAATTTGTGTTTGTTTTTGAGTTCGGAGAAGGGCACATATCTAATTCAGGTTTTTTATACAATGGCGAGAGGGTTAGACCTGCTACAGCTTCAATTGAAGATGAACAGTTGCTATTAGACAATACTTTAGAGCAACTAAGAGAAGATATTTATCAGCAATGCGGTGAAAAGTTCAATCAACTATTATTTCAAATGGAAAATGAAACGAAGCGTTTTAAAATAGATTTTGAATTTGATGATCCAAAACGGTGGGCTATTACACCTAGTAATATGTTCGAAATGAGAGAGAAACTTCGCCCCAAGTTTGACTGAGTTTTAACGTAATATTAATAAATACGTAGAGTATCTTACGAGTATTATAATTAAGTCTAATAACGTTTTTATTAGGCTTAAAGCTTTTTAAACTTGGAAGTCACAGATGAAACCGAGCAAAAAATTAAATTTTACTATTAATTCAAGTGAAAAAGTGTGTAGTCATTTACATGATCTTATTGATAAAGAAAGCGAAATAATTCCAAAACCATATATTATTGGAATCAGTGCTGAACATTATACTCTAACTTGGTACTGTGAGCTTTGTTGTGAGAAATATTCCTTGCCGACTCAGGGAGTATTTTTATTTGACTTTCCTGAAGATAAAGAAGAGTACGACGACCTTGCTTCTTTGAAAGAGCTTTATAGTTTTAAAGATTTAAAGTCATACGTTGGTAGTTTACTTAATTTTAAAGTATCAGAAGTATGCGATAGCAATCCATTTTTAGCATTTGATAAAGATGAAGGCTCTACCCCAAAACACGTTAATCAAGAACTATTTTATTCGTTATCGAGATTAAACGACGAAAAAGTAGAGCAGATGGTAGAGAAAACATTAATGGTGCCATTTGGCACAGTGATTGACGTAATCGACTAATTTAATAATAAATCTCTTACATAGGTGTACTAATTATTTATTATGATGTGTATAAACACGACCCACTTAACACTCCAAGACGTTGCTTCTTTTACGCTAAAAAACAATCCCAGCGAGCAATTTAAAGAAAAATGGGGTGACGAGTATTTTAGCCGCGCAATATCATTATGGCGTGGAGCAAAGGAATGTTATTCAAAAAGTGAAGAATATAACTTCACTGTACAAGAGCTTTTATTTGTAATGAGCTATGAATATGCTGTTGCGCCCTACAGCTCTGAAAATAATGACGCTATTGAGTTTTATAAATGGTGTTTTGAAAATTTAAAGAAAAATAAACTAGACACCCACTTTAAATAGTGGTGCCGATTTACTACTAACACATTGTAATTCAAAATATAACTTTAAAGAAAAGGATGCTTCGATGGCAGCAATCAGAATAACCCAATCTGTTGGATTGGGTGGTGCTAACAGTTTAAATGATGTAAAAACTGTACAAACCGCTTTGAATAAATTACTAAAACTTATTCCACCTACTCAAACTTTAATTGTCGATGGTCGCTTAAATCCTCGTCCTGAGAGTTCAAAAACTATTGCTGCTATTAAGTTATTCCAAAGCAAAGTATTAAACATGGTTCGTCCTGATGGAAAAATAAATCCCAATGATGCTATTTTTCGCAAAATCAATGAAAAGCTCGCCTTATTTAACTCTCAAAAAGCAGGAATGAAAGATCCTCAACTTTTTTGAACAATGTAATAAAACCAACGCTGTTAAAAATCGGTTTATCATCAAAAAAAGCAGAAGTCTTATTGCTAGGTACAGCGATTCAAGAAAGTCGATTGAAGTATCGTCAACAACTAGGCGGTGGACCTGCGTTGAGTTATTTTCAGATAGAGCCTGCTACTCATGATGACATTTGGGATAATTACCTAAGTTACAGAGGAGAGTTAGCATTAAAAGTTAAAAGCTTAATGACTACTGAAGATAAGTTAAAGGAGCTAAAAGAGAATGATGCTTATGCATGCGCCATTGCTAGAATTCACTATTTAAGAGCGCCAGCTGCCTTACCTGAAGCTAATGATACTAATGCGCAGGCACAGTATTGGAAAACTTATTATAATACGCCACTTGGAAAGGGAACTGTGCAAGAGTTTATCCATAATTGGCAAACATACGGAGTAAGTATATGAATGTTTTTAAGGTCTTAATTTATACTCTGCTATTAACGATAAGTCATACCGCTTTCGCGTCAGAATGTTTAAATATAAAAGTAACTAAGCCTATAAAAGTTGATGACAAAACAGGGCTATTACAGTCATTGAAGTTTGAGCAAGTTAAATTACTCCACAAAGATAAGTCAGGTATTTGCTTGCCTACAAGGGATACTTACATTTTGTCTTTTAGTGAAGGGATCCCTTTTATTGCCACTCGATTAAAAGGCCACACGCCAGAAATAACATTGTTCGAAAAAGGCAAAAATTATTATGCATTAATAAAGTTTTATGCAGGTAATAAATTGCAAGTACTAAAGGGATATCAAATCATCAACTCAGAGCTATACGCGCTCCCTAATTTTACTTTAAGTAGTAATGTAAGCAATATTAGTATTGATGAAGGGGTTATTAGCGTAAAGAATACTAAGTTAGTTGAAGAGCACTCAATTGATTCAGTTACACTTTACAACTTTGATTTATCAGGTGTATCAGTTAAGCATTAAGTAATGTATTTACTAAATAACTATAATATTGAACTACCAAGGGTATTAAAAAAGCATGATAAAAAGTAACCTTGGTAAGTTTTTTCTGATTATAGCCTTGTTTTTTATTGCACCGTGTAATGAAGCTCAAGGTGCTACGCAAGTTATATTTAAATGTAATGCGGATGTACCTACACCTATTGAGCTGGTTATTAACAAAGTAGGGAGTAAATTTCACTTAGCTGAATTTACTATAAATGTAGCCCCTGTTATTGATTCAGCAGACTTTAAAGCTGTAGAAAAATCGAGCTATCATCGCTCTTTGGTTACTGAACATAGTTTAACTTTTAATGGGGGAGAAAGTGAAGTTATAGTAAGTGATTACTATAGCGAAGAGTTTGATACAGTAACAAAAGAAAACACAGTCACACTACAAAAGAATGATATAAAGAAATATTGGGCTTGTGACAGTACTGCTATTAGTAAATTAGCTTCTATTGAAGATTTTTAGCCAATTAGAAGGCTGATCGCGCACACTATTTTATTAAGCTTTATTTTTTGTGCTAATACTCAACATACTGATTTATTGGAGCTTGATGGCTTTAGAAAAGCGGTCAATAGTGCTGACTATTTAGCTAAAGTAAAAATTATTAAAGTGGAATCTTTTCAAGAGGTTGATGGTTCCCAAAGGCATGTTTTTACCGCTGATGTAGTTACTACCTATAAAGGCTCAACTCATAAACAGATTTCTTATGAGATGTTTGTTGAGAGAGGTGAAGATGTAATGTGTAACTCGGCGCCCATTTACCTAGCACTTTGTAAGAGTTTAAACGGGTCTTATTATTGGCCTGGTACGGGTTCAGAGTTTAAACCTACACCTGTTATTAATGCTTGGATTAATGAAAATAGAGTTTCCCTTAAACTAGCACGCACACCTGCAGGTTGGTGTGACTAGCTTGGGTTTTTGAATAATATTAAGAATATTAAACATAAGGAAATACAGTGAGTAAAATAAACACGGATGTAAATTACAGAACAATGGCAGGTAACGCGCGCTTAGTGATGCTCGGTGAATCTAGCCACAACCCAGCTATTTATAAATTTGAGGCTATTAAAGCACTTAGACAATTGAAAGCTTTTGGGTTTACTCACTTTGCAATCGAAATGCTACCAAGGTCTATGCAGGAGAAAATAGATTTTTATCAACGCACTGGTAAAGGCTTTAATGTTATTCAGCAATATTTTAATGATAACTGGCGTTGGGGCTACGGCGTGCCAAATAGTTATGGTGAACTAGTTAAAGCGGCTAGAGAGTTAGGATTAAAAATTATTGCTTTGGATTTAACTTTAGATGAAATGGATTTGATTGACGCTTCATGTAGTTACAATAATTCAGTCGCAGGAAATTGTTTTAATAGCCATACAATAAGAAATATGGTTTGGACACAAAATATTAGTAATATTTTAAATACGTCTAAGCAGAATAAAATTATTGCTTTTATGCATAGGTGGCATGCTGTGAGTTCTACTAATTATCAAGAAGGCCTAGACACACTGATAAAAGCGCAAGGTATTTTAAAAATTAAATTTATCGATTTTATTGGTGGGTCAGTTTGTTACTCACAAACTGATTGCAAGGGTTACTCTGATGAAAAAGAAGCGCTTAAGCAAAAGTACTTTTATCGAGAGGGCTTCCCGTTTAAATCAGCAGTGACAACTTATCAGGTTCACTTACCTGAAAATTCAGCTCATATGAAAGGGCTATAATGGTGAAAACAATAGCTACTTTTCTTTTTACTACCGTAACATGTTTTGGTGCGATGGCAGGAACTCTTTTCCCTAACCTTGATATTAATGATCCTAACTTATCGCAAGATAAAGTCATGCGCCAATGTCAAAAAAGCTTAATGCATGCACCTCAAGAGCTTGATGCTTGGTGTGATAAAGCCTATAAAATGGGATATTGGCAAGCTCTAGAATTGGTAGGCCTTCATACAGGTGATGGAAGCCGCTATATTGCTGAGGCAAGAAAGCATGCCGAAGAAGGCGACCCTGACGGTATTTTAGCTTTAGCGTATGTATATAGTACCGGACGTTTTGTTACTAAAGACTTAGCACAGTCTATAAATCTTTATAATCGTTACCTAGCTGATAATAGTAATAAAGTTAAAGAAAAAATGAGAGTGCAAAGGACTCATAAAGATCTTTATTTAATTTACACTGAGCTAGGCAACTTAGAAAAGGCTGCTGAACATAAACGCTTTTTAGATGAAAGTAACTATGAAAAAATCAGAAAAGAAATGTTTGAAAAGCAACTTAAGGATTCGGGGATTTCTTTAGATAATTAAGAAATGAGCATTTACTCAAACTATTTATAATTAGTACAAACCATTAAAGTTATTGCACTTTTAAAGGAGCTATAAACGCCTAAGCTAAGGCACTATAGAAATAATATGGAACAACAAAACCAACAAACACTAACTAACCTTGTTTACGATATATACGAAAACCCAACTTTAATAGAAGAGCATCAAGTGCTTATAAACCCTTTGTTGAGCGATTTAGTTGCCACTGCGCCAGCTGGGTTAGAGGGTATGGCGACGATGATTAATACCCATATTTCGAATGGGTTTAAATTCAAAAATCCTAAAATACAAAAATTTGAACTTGAATCAGGGCTTTTAAAACTTAAAACATACTTTCAAAAAATAAACCTATAACACCTACCTCTTTTTATTATTGAGCACCCACATTTTTAATTTTAATGCAGCACTAGTGCTGCATTAATTTTTTCTCATCAAGGATGATCTATGAGCCTTATCACCACGAGTATTTTAATGCTGTTTTTACAGCCTTTATTTGTATATTTAGCTCTTTTTAAAGAGTCAGATCGGAGTACTCCAAGCCGTTCATTAGATAACGAAGATGCTATGTATCTATTTATAGCGCCAGGGTTAGCTGTATTTTATTCTGATGACTTTTGGCAGGCGATACTTTATTTAGGAAGTGTATGCCTACTAGGTTTAATGCTCGCCATTATTGTAAAAAGCAAAGCTAAAAAAAGGTTAACAAGGGATGACGCTATCGGGTTTACTATTGCCAGTTTTTTATTTTTTTGGATTATAAAATTAATTATTGGTGGGATAGGGTATCTCTTTACCGAAAATGCCGCGAATGCTTCAGCGGCCGACATAGGCCAGCAAGCTTATTCATCAACTTCAGGTGAGCTTTTAAACTGGGGGTATTTATATTATCAGTTTTGGCCAACGTTATACTTTTTACTCTTAATGCTAGCCACATTAGCTATAAAAATAATTGAGAGCCGGTTTGATAAACATTCATTTTCAGGCTCGCTGCTAATATTGGGCGCAGTTTTAGCTGGCGTATCACCGTTATTTGGCAATGCTTTTATTTTAGGTGTTATTGCTAACTTTTTTATATTTTTTGTTATTTGTACGGCATGTATAGAAATTGATAAAAGGAGCGATCCTTCAGCGGGTGCTATTAGTTTTATGTATGCTTTTTTGCTTATGGGCGGCATCATGTTTAGTGGCATTGGTAAATTAATATATACACTATTTTATAATTAGATTAGTGATTGTTTTTTGATTAAAAAACATGCAGTATAATTGTACCTAATTAGTATGTTTCCCTACTTTTTTTAATATAAATATGGTTGGTGTAATTAATTGGCCATAAACATTAAGTATCTTATAGCTAGGTCTTGGGAGAGTGTTTGCTTTGTTTTTATCGCGTTTAAAAATTTTTGTGTTGGTAATAGTCTCTATTGCCGTTGTTTTTTTTACTACATCACAGGCTTGTGCAGATATGTTTGGCTTTTTTAATAAACAAGAATTTTATTTATCGGCTCCAGTAAAAGGGCAGTTATTAGATAATGGGCAGCCAGTTGCAAACACTAAAGTAATGCGCTCACTCACCTATGGCGATGAATACGTTGACGAAACCACAACAGACGAACACGGTTATTTTACATTTACAGAAAAAACAATAAAAACAGGTAAGCCCGCTAATATGTTTGATAACGACTCGTTGGTTCAACATATTTATTTAGAAAACGGCACGCCAGAAGGAATTGTTTTATGGTACACGCTTGTTTCAATTCATGAAAAAAGTGACACACTTAAAGCGCTTCTTGCACACTTAGAGTGTGATATTGGCCAAGAGCCACAAACTTACGATATTCCAATTAAAGAAGATACAAGCCACACCTTTGCGATATACACATCATGTAAACTTTAACTATTAATTTAAAGGGAACTTATATGAATACTTTGACACCCACTCAAGCCGTACAATTAGCAAACCTTGCTTATAAAGCAAAAAGTATTAAAACCACTAATTTACTCAATCGCACACTTCATGCCTCTTTGCGCGACAATTTTAACTTTTCAGTTAACCCTGGCGCAGTACAAGGCGTAACGGGTAGTTTTTTCTCACATTTATTTAATTTAAGCACGGGGTTTGCTTTAGTAGGGCATGGGCTTGGCGCGTATGAGGGCGATTCGGTTATAACTATTCGCGGTACTAACTCGCTAAGAGATGGATTAACCGATGGACACTTTGGCGTAAGTGGTGGGTCAAATGGCAGTATGGTACATGCTGGTTTTAATAAGACTTTTTATAGTATGAAGCCTGCGCTGCAAGAGTTTATAGCTGCGAATATTCAAGATAAAGTAACGGGTTGTGTTCACTTAGTTGGTCATAGCTTAGGAGGTGCACTAGCGACGCTTTCTGCTGATTGGATCAAAGCTGAGTATTCACTTCCTGTAAAATTATATACGTTTGGTTCGCCACGTGTTGGGCTTGAAAACTTTTCTCGCGCAGCAACATCCAGAATCGATAAAATATACCGCTGTACACATGGGGCAGATCCAGTGGCTAAAGTGCCTTTGTGGCCTTTTTCGCATGCTCCGCATAACGGCCAAGAAATACGTTTAGATAGTGGACAAGGTTTAAAAGGTGCTGCACATACTCTTGCTGGTACGCCTGGCTACTTAAACACGGCCAATAGCAATAATTGGAACAACTTAACTATACAAGCTAATCACTTTTTAAACATGCCTGTGCGTTTAAAATTTGAAGACCGAAACCAAGCATCATTTACCTCACATTGGGCAGATAAACTAGGTGCGGCATTAATTACCCTTTTAAAAGATGCGGGCTATTACAGCGCAGTTGCTGCCCAAGCTGCCATTGGAACCGGGCTCACCTTTTACGATATGTTGGCGCGAACGCTTGATAAAATAGCTAAAGCGTCAGCCTCGTTTGCAACACAAACATTAGGTTTACTAGGGCATATGTTGGTGTTTGCAGGCAAGGTAATCAGTAAAGCGGTAGAGCTGACTTATAGCTTTATAAAATCTGTATTCGATTCTACCCTAGGGGCTTTATACAGAGCGGCAAAAGAAGGATTAAGTGGCTTAGATTAACCTTAACTTAGGCCTCAATCTCGCTCTAACAAAATAGCACCACTTTGGTTTTCTCCTAAGTGGTCGTTTTTGTTATAAATAGGGCATTTGCTCATTGATAAGCACCCACAACCA
Source organism: Pseudoalteromonas sp. MM1 (assembly GCF_030296835.1). Classification (NCBI taxonomy): domain Bacteria; kingdom Pseudomonadati; phylum Pseudomonadota; class Gammaproteobacteria; order Alteromonadales; family Pseudoalteromonadaceae; genus Pseudoalteromonas; species Pseudoalteromonas sp. MM1. Next base: position 145,249 of record NZ_AP027923.1, read on the forward strand.
ATACAGCCATCAACGCGGTCGCGCAAACGCTGCATATACGCTATGCGCTCATCTAGCTGTGCTTGCCATTGCTTTGAAAGGGCTGCCCAGTCTTCTTGTGTGGGTGTGCGCTGCTCAGGTAATGTGGCCAGAGTGAGTTTAATTTCATCAAGTGTTATTCCCATGGCTTGTGCGGCTTTTATTACCGCTATACGGCGCAGTACATCTTTTTTGTAGCGGCGTTGATTGCCGCTATTGCGCCAACTACGTATTAGCCCTTTTGTTTCGTAAAAGTGCAAGGTTGATACTTTTACGCCGCTGCGCTTGGCGACATAACCTACGGTTAGGTTGGCTTCAGTTAATTTTTTTTGCTGTATTGGCATTATTTTAAATTTCCGTTTGACCTCAATATAACTTGAGGTTTTAAGCTTCTTGCAACATTAAAAAAGGAGCTAACTAAATGCAACTAAAACTTGAGCGTAGCACTGTTATTATTTACTCAAGCGCACGTAAAAATGGTAATACGCAGGCACACGTTAACAGCTTTGCTGAGCAAAATAATGTGCGGGTAATATGCTTAGATGATTATAAAATAGCGCCGTACTGTTATAACAAAAACTATAAAAGTGATGATTTTTACGCTGTATTTGAAGCGCTTTTAAAGTATGACCACTGGGTGTTTGCCTCACCCGTTTATTGGTACAGCACCACAGTACAAATGAAGTTATTTATTGATAGAATAACCGACTACATGGACGATGAAGCATTAAAACCAAAGTTACGAACGCTGCGTAGTAAGCATTTTTCTGTGCTTTCTAATGCCTCATCAACCGAAGCCCCCGCCTGTTTTATAGAGCAGTTTAAAAATACCTTTAGCTATTTAGGTATGCAGTTTATTAACCACAGCCATAAAAGTACCCAAAAGGTTGCTTAAATTGCAGCCTTTTTTGGTTGTCTCTGGTAGTTTAGTAATCATATTAAAAACACAGGATTGTTTTATGAAATATTTATTAGGGTTAGTACTGCTTTATAGCTCGTTTGTTAGTGCTAATGAGCAACCAATTAAAGGGTTTGGTAATTATTATGATGTACCTAAACACGATAAAATTAATAGCTCTACGGTATTTAAAATAGCATTTGATGTTGCCGATGGCGCTAAAAAAGGCGAGCAAAATCATGCAATAAATTCGTTAGCGCGCTTTATTAATATGCATGTAGCGCATGGTGTAAAGCCTGAAAACATACAACTTGCATTAGTTGTGCACGGCAGCGCAAGTGTTGATGTGTTAGCTAATAGCGAATATAAAAAACGCTTTAGTGCTAACAATAAAAACCAAGCCTTAATTGAACAGCTACTTGCTAAGAACACTAAAGTGTATGTGTGCGGGCAATCTGCTACTCACTTTAAAGTAACGCCAGCGCAGTTAATTGATGGCGTAAACATGTCGCTTTCTGCCATGACCGCGCACGCTCAGTTACAACAACAAGGCTATACGCTCAATCCATTTTAATGACACAAATAACAAAAAAAATTCTCTGCTTTGGGGATTCTAATACGTGGGGCTTAAACCCCGAAACAGGTAAGCGCTATGATGAAAGTGCTCGTTGGACAATGCTTTTAAATCAGCAGCTTGGCTCTGAATATAAAGTAATAGAGGCAGGACAGCCAAATCGTACGCTAGTGAATAACCCGCCTTTTACGGGGGAGCTTAATGGGATTCGCTATTTAAAACCCTACTTAGAGCAGCATGTGCTGAGTATTATTGTTATAGCACTTGGTACTAACGATTTAAAAAAGCGTTTTAACTTAGCACCTGCAGATATAGCAACTAGCGTTACACAGTTAATCAGCTCTATTGAGCAGTTTTACTCGCCTGCAGATTTACCCCAAATAATTATTATTGGTCCTTTATTTATTAATCCTCAGCCTGGGTTAAGTCGTATTTATTTAAATTACGAACAAAAGTTGTTGCCTTTAAATGTACTCTTTGAACGTATAGCACAAGAATATGGGCTTAATTATGTTGATATTTCAAAACTTAAAGCCCCTCTAGGGAGTGACGGTATACATTTAAATTACCAAGGCCATAAGCAGTTAAGTGAGCTGCTAAGCCAAGTGGTTTTGCAATTATAATGCAACCAAATCAATAAATTAAAAATGTAATGTGGTTTAATTATTTTACAAGCTTAATTGCTTTTATGCACAGATATGCAATTATTATTGCACCTGTCTTACACTGCTTCTTTAAAAGGTGTTATGAAACAATATCAACGTAGGTCGTTAATTGCTGTAATAAGCGGTGTCGTAGTTTTTGCGATATGTGCTAGTACATTACTTTATTTTGCTGCACAAAAACTAGGCCGTCAGTTAGCGCGCGACTCAAATTATATTGTTCAACACATTGATGCTGCAGCTACAGAGCGCAGAAGCATTTTAACCCGCCTTAATAACTCGAACGCTAAACAATGTAACAACAATACACTAATAGAAATGCGCCGCGCATTGTTTGATGCACAATACGTGATAGATATTGGCTTTTTTATAAATGATGAACTTGTGTGTACGACTGGAGCTGGTAAATTAGCCAAGGCTATTAAAGATAACCCACCTGATTATATCCGCACTGACACTAACGATAATAAATCTGTAAGAGTAAGGTACGAACCGCAGTTGTATTTGCTTTTGTTTAGTGGTCGAGCAATGGAAGTAATCATTGTAAGGCAAGGCAGCTACAATTTAATTGTAGATACGCGGGCCTTTAACGACAAAGTGATTGTTTCTCCTCAGTGGGAAGTGCTTTATAAAAACAGCGATAACATGTTTCATCTAGCAGGCTCTAAAGGGGTTTATGAGCAGGTAAAAAGTAATGCATTTTTACCTTATGAGTCAATTATTAAATGCAGTACCGATAACCCAGGATACTGCGCAGCAGCGCAACTACCGTGGAGCCAATTTTTTGCAGATAATCAATTTTTATTGATTATTTCGATTATTTTAATTTCGTTAGCTGGTGTATCGAGTGGGCTATTAATTGACTACAGCTTAGCGGCTAGGCGCTCAACTATTACGCGCGTGCGCAAGGGGCTAAAAAAAGGCTCATTTTATTGGACCTACCAACCTATTATTTGTTTGCAAACAGGTAACGTTGTTGGTTGTGAGGCATTGGCCCGTTTTGAAGATAAATACGGGGTTTTATTTCCTGATCAATTTATTCCTATTATCCGAAAAACAAATTTAACGTGGCGCTTTACTCAAGCTATGATTGAAAAAGTACTTTATGAGCTAACTACCGTTGAGGAGTTGCCACGTAACTTTAAAGTTTCTATTAATATTTTTCCTTACGATGTAGAAACAGGCAACATTGCGCTTTTAAAAGACATACCGGCACTTACTGATTCGCGCTTTATTATTTGCCTAGAAATAACAGAAGATGAATATTTAGACTCAACAGTTGCCCATACTCATTTTAAAAGCTTGGTTGAGGCGGGTTTTAATTTATCGATAGATGATTTTGGTACGGGTTATTCTAACTTAAAAAATCTACAAAACTTGAGCTTTCATCAACTTAAAATTGACCGCACCTTTGTGCAAGACATAACCACACAAGGCTTAAAGGCATCGATGATCCCTAATATAATGGCCTTGGTACGTAAATTTAATTACACCTGTGTAGCAGAGGGCATAGAAACAAATGAGCAAGAAGCCATACTAAAACAAGCTGGCGTACATTACGGCCAAGGTTGGAAATACGCCAAACCCATGGCGCTTAGTGAGTTTAAAGCGTATTTAAAATTACAAACAATTTAAACGTGTTTTACCTCACGCACGTATCAGTAGGGTATTTATAACAGTGTAAGGTTTAAAAATGACTAAAATAATAACCAGTGCATTTATGGTGTTAATGCTTAGCGCTTGCTCAGCCCAATACCCAAACCAGCAAATTTTAGGTAAGCAGTTTCCAACCATTAGCGGTCAAAGCCTAGATGAAAAAAGCGTAACTATACCAAGTGATTTTAAAGCCGATAAAACCTTGTTACTCATTGGCTATAAACAAGACAGCCAATTTGACATAGACCGTTGGTTAATTGGCTTAGACATGACAGGTGTTACATTGCCAACTTACGAACTGCCCACCATAGCAGGCATGGCACCGCGAATGTTTAGTACATTTATAGACAGCGGTATGCGTAAGGGCATACCAAAAGAGTTATGGGGTGGGGTAATCACTATTTATAAAGATGGTGAAACTGTGCAAAAATTAACAGGTAATAAAAACCCCAACAATACACGCGTTATTTTAATAGATAGCCAAGGTAAAATTTTACATTTTTACGATAGGGGCTTTTCGGTAGAGGCGCTTAATAAACTAAACGAAAAAATTAAATAAAGGGAGCCAAGCTCCCTTTATTATTAAGTGTATTTAAAACGCATAACTTACACTAAAGCGCGTGGTGCGTGGCATAATATAGCGGCCATTTGGCGCATCGGCATTGCGTGGGTCGCCCTCTGTTATACCTTGCTCATCAGTTAAGTTATCAATGGCAAGCTGTAGTTTTATGCCTTCCATAGGTTCTAAAATTAAACCTAAATCTACTTTTTCGTAGCCATCAAGCGTTACAGTATTTTCGTTGTTACCAAAGCGGTCATCAACAGCTGATAGGGTGCCATATAATGTAGCGTATATACCTTGTAGCTCAAAATCGTAGCTGGGGGTAATACGTAATTGCCATTTTGGCTGACGCTGAGACTCATTTCCTTCATTGGTTGGGCTTTGCGTTATTTCAGTTTCTTGTAATGTGGTATTTAAATTAACCGAAAAACCCGACTGATGATTAAAGTTGTAATCAAGCTCTATACCGTACGCTTCGTTTGTTAAAATTTCTGCAGGTACACCCGGGCGGCGTACAAATGTATCGCCCTTCACTTCGTTAACAAACAAAGTGGCGTAAAAATCTGTAGAGTCAGAAATTAGCTTGTAGCCCAATTCGCCTTGAGTTACTTCTTTAATTAGCTTTTCGCCGCCTTCATAAGCGCTAAAGTTATCTCTAAAATCATCAAAGTAAGGCATTTTATAACCACGGTTTACGCGAGCAAATACACCCATGTCATCGTTTATTGAATAGTTAATACCCGTGGTCCACGATGTTTTACTTTCATCGTAATTAACTGCTTTAGTAATAATGCCATCAAGGCCTTCATCAACACTGTATTCTACTTCATGATTTTCATGGCGCACGCCTGCATCTAAGGTGAAGTCTTCGGCAAATTTGTATTGAGCTGTTACATAAAATGCATGGGTGCGCGCATCACCTGTTGAGCTAATATCGTAGTTAAAATCGCAGCCATCAGTGCTTTGATTACACTCAATGCCAGTTAGCGACTCGCCGCCTGCTTCTAATACGTGGTAGGCTGTATTACCTAAACTCCACCAATCATTTGCCGATGTGCTTGCTGTGTAGTAACCAAACGTGGCTGATAAATCATCAAATTGCTTTGAAAATGCTAAATCGTTTGTAAATGAGTTAATTTCTTTAAGTACAACCCAGCGGCCAAGTTGCTGTATTGGGGTATCGCTTGCGTACTCAGTATTACTTATTGCGCCAAACGCGGTTTGACCATTATCGGCAACTGAGCCAACCGTGGTTGCTGAGCCACTTGGCACTAACCCATACGTATTAGCATCCCCTTTAGTTATATTAAATCGGTCAGAAAATTGCCACCCATTATCAAGCTCTAGCTTAATGCTACCGCCTGAAACATGGCCATCCCAGCCTCGGCCATCACCTAAGTCTATATCGTGTGATTGTGCATCAGGGCCTGTGAATATAGTAGCTTGGCGGTTTAATGTGCCAAGTTGCGTATACTCTGCGTCAATCCCTTCAATATTAAGTGGGGTAGGTAAGTACCATGCACCGTGATCATCTGTTTGGCGGGTATAAAAGTTAAGCTCGCCGTTATCTAAATCTTTAGTAATATTAATGGTAAATTGGCTGCCTTTCTCAGAGGTAAAACCTGCATCACGAATACCCGGTGAGCTTTTTACATACCCGCCAACCATAAAGTATAAATCGTCAGTAATTTCACCACTAATAACAGCATCTACACGCTGTAAATCGTAATCTGATGTGGTGTATTTAAATAAGCCTTCGGTGTCTTCACTGCCACGCTTTAGTCTAAAGTTAGTTGTTAAACCGGGTTGGCCGTTTGATAAAACAGGGTTTGGTCCGCCCCGTAAAGCTTCCATTGTTTCAATGGTTTCATCAATTCTAAATAGCGAAGAGTTTTCTAAAAACGATAATGTAGGGGCTGGGTAAACGGGTGAGCCTTCAATGCTAAGAGTTAAAAATGGGGCGTCACCGCCGCCAGGAAAGCCACGTACAAATACATTAGCGCCTGATTCACCCCCTGAGCTTTCTACCCAAACACCTGGTACGGCTTTAAAAAGGTCGGCAGTGCTTTTTGGTGAAAGCTTAATAATTTGCTGGCTATCAATATTTGTAACAGCGTAGCCTGCATCAATTTTTCTGATGCCAACTCCGGTAGGTGTGCCCGAAACAACAATACGCTCTACCTTGGTTTCTTGTGTTTGCTCTTGTGCAAATGTGCTGTGTGAGCTTAAGGCTAAAGTTATAGCGCAGGCTAATGTACTTTTTGCTTTATTGAATGTCATGTGTGATCCCGTTTTTAGTGTGTTAAACAGTGTGTTTTTTACTGCCTGCAGACAAATTTTTATGTAAACAGGCTGTATATGATGAAACCATAAAGATTAATGCAAACGTTTGCAATATTTATTTGTAAATTATTTATGAATTTAATTTGTGTGAATATTGAGCGCAATACTTGAGATATCGCTTTTTTAGTCAGTGGGGCAAGCCAGAAAAAATTAATAATGCTATATTGTCAGCTAGTTACACATCACATTATTTAATAAAACGTGGCTTAGGGTTTTCATGAATAGCAAAAAAATAAAATTAGCAGATTTAGCAAAGCTGGCAGGAGTGTCTACCTCTACGGTTTCGCGTGCATTAAATGACAACCCTTTAATAAAGCAAGAAACACGCGATAAGTTACAGCTACTCGCTAAAAAGCATAATTTTAGTTTAAACACCGCTGCTAGCCGCTTGCGAACACAAAAAACGAATGTTGTTGCTGTCATCATTAATCTTGATGAGCAAACAGAACAATCGATTAGCGATCCATTTTTGCTTAAAGTGGTGAGCGAAATTAACCTTGCACTAAATCAGCAAGGATTAGAGCTTTTATTGTCTAATTCAATAATGGCGCAGCACGATTGGGCCAATTATTTTATAAATGGTCGCAGAGCCGATGGCATTATCGTGGTTGGGCAAGGTAAAGATCAACGTAATATAGAGGCGGCTGCTAAAGCGGGGATCCCTTTGGTTGTGTGGGGAGACCCTAAAACACCCAGTAATTACCCCATTGTAGGCAGTGATAACTACCTAGGTGGAATGCAAGCAACGGCGCATTTAATCGAACACGGTGCAAAAAATATTTTATTTTTAGGCGACCCAGAACACGGCGAAATTAGCGAAAGGCACCGTGGATATGCGGCCGCGTTATCTACACATAAATTAGAGCAACATGTTGTTTCTATTGATATAACTAGTAGTTCTGCGTATCAGCAAATTAATAGCTTATTGCGTGAAAAAGGCCTTTACTTTGATGCTATTGTTGCCTGTAGTGATATGGTTGCACTAGGAGCAATGAAAGCGTTAAAAGAGCGTTATGTGAGTATTCCAAACGATGTTGCTCTCGTTGGATTTGACGATATTGCAATGGCAGATATAAGCCACCCATCACTTTCTACAATTAAACAAAACACCCAGTTAGCTGCCTCTTTGATAGTTAAAAAGTTGATGCAACAATTTTTGGGCGAGAAGGTTGAATCTCAAGTGATTGATATAGAATTAATAACTCGCCAATCGAGTAAACGCTGATGTATAGACGGTAAATATAAATTTCACATCTTAAAATGCAAACGATTGCATTGGTTTTTATTCTACACTAAACTCAATGTTCACTGACACAAACACACACGCTAATTACCTAAAGGTGTTAGCTTTAATCGTTATGGCGTACTGCGCTATAAGTAAGGCAAGCTATGAGTAAAACAAAAATCACACTCGCAATTGCTGCAAGCTATTTTATTTTTGCAATATTATTAAATAGCGTAGGAACAGTAATTTTACAGGCAATAAACACATTGGGCGTTAGCAAAACTGAGGCGTCTGTTTTAGAAGGGTTTAAAGATTTATCAATAGCAATTATGTCTTTTGTTGTTGCCTCGTTCATTCCTAGATTAGGGTATAAGCTCGCAATGTTAGGCGCTTTAGCTGTTGTTGCATTAGCGTGCTTAAGCACTGCAATGCTCAGCGAGTTTTATATGTTTAAGGTGCTATTTGCAGTGATAGGCTGTGGCTTTGCGGTAGTCAAAGTTTCTGTTTATTCAATTATTGGTCAAGTAACCGAAGATGCTAACGGTCATTCGTCACTGTTAAACACTATAGAAGGTATTTTTATGGTGGGTGTATTAAGCGGCTATTGGATTTTTACGGCATTTATAGACCCAAACCAAAGCAATGCGTGGCTAAATGTTTATTATGCGTTGGCTGCGCTTGCTTTAGTTGTATTGCTAAGTGTTGTTATTGCACCGATTGCGCCTGCGGTTGTTGATAAAAATAAAAGTGGCTCTAGTTTGAGTGACTTTATAGCCATGCTTAAATTAACGTATCAGCCTTTGGTGCTTATTTTTATTATAAGTGCATTTTTATATGTACTTATAGAGCAAGGCGTAGGTACTTGGCTGCCCACCTTCAATAACCAAGTTTTACAATTACCTGTGGCTATAAGTATTCAGTTAGCGAGTATTTTTGCAGCGGCGCTAGCGTTTGGTCGTTTAGTTGCAGGGCAGGTGCTTAAGTATATTAATTGGTTTTTTGTGTTGTGCGGATGTTTAGTCGCCATGGCATTACTTATTATTTTAACGTTACCTTTAACTGAAAACCTACCTAATACAGTAGTCACTAGCTTATTTGATGCGCCACTTGCTGCATTTATTTTGCCCCTCATTGGTTTTTTTATGGCGCCCATTTACCCCGTTTTAAATTCGGTAATGCTCAGCGCTTTAGAAAAGCATCAACATGCAGCCATGACAGGGTTAATCGTTGTGTTTTCAGCACTTGGAGGCACAACTGGTTCAATGATCACAGGTTATGTGTTTGAGCATTTTAGTGGTCAGCACGCATTTTACCTGTCGTTAATTCCCATTAGCTTAATTTTTATAAGCGTGATTATTTTTAAACAGCGCACCCGCGCCATTTCTCAGCACGCTGCCAGCATATAATTGATTTAGGATTGTTATGAATTTTTTTGAAAGCCAGTTATTTAAAGATGTACAGACCCAACATATTTTTGATGACTGTAAAACATTTGCAGATGCAACTGCACGAACCAGCTGGCAAAGTGCGTGTAAAAACTATGAGCAAGTAGCACCGCTTAATCAAGCCCAATTAAAAGAGTTTGTAAATGCTCACTTTTTAACAACTCCGCTATTAAAAATGAGCACCGAGGTAGATACTTCAAGTGTAAAAAGTTACATCAACTCGCTGTGGGGAGGATTACGCCGCGAGGCAGACAAGCCCAAAGCCGATTCTTTATTAGCGTTAAAGCATAGCTACATTGTGCCTGGAGGACGTTTTCAGGAGATATACTACTGGGATAGCTACTTTACAGCGCTTGGCTTAATTGATGCTAATAAAGCCGAGATTGTTGAAGATATGCTGCAAAACTTTATTGATTTAATAAATGATTTTGGGTGCATTCCAAATGGTAACCGCAGCTACTACTTATCGCGTTCGCAGCCACCTATTTTAGCCCTTATGGTTGAATTACTATGGCAGCACGAACATAGTCAAACTAATAATGTGGCTTGGCTCGAAAAGTGTGTTGATGCGCTTCAAAAAGAGTATGCGTTTTGGATGCAAGGCGCAGAAAACGTTACTAACGAGCAAACGGCACTAAAGCGAGTAGTAAAAATGCCATGTGGCGGAAAGCTAAATCGTTATTGGGATGATGAAGCAACCCCAAGGGCTGAATCTCTTAGAGAAGATCTGGCACTCGCAGAAGGTTTAGCTGAGCATAAAAAGCCTGACTTTTATCGACATATACGTGCAGCATGTGAATCAGGCTGGGACTTTAGCTCCCGTTGGTTGGCTGAGCCTAATTCACTTAGCTCTATACACACGACCGATATATTACCCATTGATCTTAATTGTTTACTTTATTACCTTGAAAAACAGCTTGGTAAGTTTAATAAGCTGATAGGTAATAGCCAACAAGCCGATTTATTTAACGATTACGCAGCAGCTCGCCACACATTGATTAATAAATACATGTGGAGTGAGCAAGCACACTTTTTTGTTGATTATAATCATCACAAAGCGAGTCAATCTAAGGTGTTAAGCGCTGCCGCAAGTACTGCATTATTTTTTAACTTAGCGTCTGAGCAACAAGCTCAACATATTGCCGAACGACTAAGCCAAGACTTTTTAAAGGCCGGTGGCATAGTTACTACCGTTACCCCTACATCTCAGCAATGGGATAGCCCAAATGGCTGGGCTCCGTTACAGTGGTTTGCTGTTAAAGGGCTTAATAATTACGGTTTTAGTGATCTTAGTAAACGTATAATGCAGAACTGGTTAATTATGGTTGAGCAAGATTTTGCTCAAAATAAGTGCTTACTAGAAAAGTATAATGTGTGTGAGCCACAGCTAAAAGCAGGCGGCGGGGAGTATGTGGTACAGCAAGGTTTTGGCTGGACTAACGGGGTTACTTCTCGGTTTTACACATTATGTGAACACTGATCAGAGCAGTGCTTTGTATGAAAATAAATCTTTGTTAATCTTTAAGTTATTGTAAGTATTAACTTAATGCAATTAATGCTAGTTTTAGCTACGTAGTAATAATACCAAAATCGCATTGTAAGTTGTTTATAAATTCGGTAATGTAGGATAAACATTTCAAGGAAGAAATTTATGCTACAACCACATTCCGTTTTTGTAAAAACGACGTTTCAATCTTCTTTTCATTGCGAAAGCTACACAACTATTTTAAAAACCATGCAAGCCATTTTTGGCGATATTAAAATGGACGACGTTATCCCTAAAAACGAGAAAAGGGACAAGTTTGATTTATTTTTAATTGATGGAGCTAAAAACAACTGGTTAGATTTACTACCTGCTGATTTAATTTGCTTAGCTAAAAAGCATAAAGTGGTGCTATTTAATGTAGAGCCAAGTGCAGTATGTGAAAAAAACTTACTACTCAATCATTTTAATGGCGTGTTTTATAAATCAGATGCGCCAGAAGATATATTTAAAGGGCTAGTTAGAATAACCTCAGGTGAATTGTGGTTTACGCGAAAGGTTATATCAAAAGCGTTTTCAGATATTCTTTCAGTGGCCTCGTCGTTTAATAGCCTACAAGAAGACATCACCCTTAAAAAAGGGGATTATGCGCACCTCACTAAACGTGAAAAATCGGTTATTCATTTAATTGCCCAAGGGGCGACCAATAACGCTATTGCCGATAAGCTTAATATAAGTGACCACACCGTTAAAACGCATTTGTACAGCGCCTTTAAAAAAACCAATTCGCGCAACCGTGTAGAATTGGCAAATTGGGCTCAGCGTTATATATCGGTTTTATTACCTATGGCTAAGTAATTATGCCAATTCGATACATTTAATGTCGGTTTAAGCAAAAATATTTTATATAAAAAAAGGCTACATTACGTAGCCTTTTTAGTTTATGAATTATAATTTTACGCTGCTTTTTGAGCCCATAACCCTCTATCAATTCCTTTTGTAATTAAGTCTGTGAGTGCTTTTTCAATCGCTTGAGTTACACATATGCTCATTGGTTCGTTATCACTAAAGCCGGCCTCAGCTTCGGCTAGGCGTTTGTAGCTTACATACCTAAAAAAGCCTGCACGCATTTCTTGGCTAAGTACTTTTTTGCTGGTGGCTACACTTAGTAGTACTTGGCCGGTGCGAACATCAACTGCGCGTAAATAAATAGATATTGCATCTTCACGGTATAATTCAGATGCGCCAATACCAAAGTATTCCATGCCTAAACCGCCCGTTTTTACATTGGTATCGTAGCTAATAATACCGCCTTCTAAAATTATTTTAGCGGTGGTTAGGGGCGGTAAATCTGGTTGATTAGGGTTGTCAGATTGGCCTGCGCGAATAATTTTTCGTTCGGTTAATATATTTTGTAAGCCTTCGCGTTCAACTGGTGTAAACCAATCAGACTCGTGCAAAGCTTGCACTAAAATAGAGTTAGCACCTTGTGTTACTGCAGTTGAAAACGAACTAACATTAGTTTGCGGTTTGTATTGGCCTGTTTGATCTCTAAATGAATACACAGACACAGGGATACTGCCTACAGGCTTAGGTAAGTTTTTTAAATCACTAAATATTTCAGTGGGTTCTAATGTGGTAGCCACTTGCTGTGAAGGAGGAATTAAGTTTCCCATAGTTGAGCAACCGCTAAGTGCTAATAGAGTTATTGTTATTATTATTTTGCGCATTATCCAAACCTCGGGACTTCGATGATCACGACAGAGTCATCTAATATATTGGTTATTTTTACTGTTATAGTGTCTGTTGTGCTGGTGATGACTTCTATTTGATAATCGCCACTCATAAATATTGAGTCTTGGTCGAAGAGGCTGTCTTCAATTTCTTCACCAAATGCCATATCAGTTATTTCTCTGACCATGCGGTTTAAATAGGTGCGCTCCAACGAGTCTTGAAATTGCTCTGCGTAGCCTTTTTCGATGGTGGGGGCTTTGTGTTTGTTTTGCGCTTGCGCTTTGCTCAGCAGCATAGTGGCGTTTAATGGGTTACCACCAAAGCTTGGATTTATTGGAGTATAAATTATTTCAGTTGCCGAGGCCGAAAAACAAAGTGTTGTTATTATTATAAGTGCTATTTTTTTCATTTTACCATCCATTTACTGCCATATCGGGTGACGATGTTGCCATGTTTGAGCGCGCCATCGCGTCTATTACAGTGTAAACAGCTTGCTCAACACGTTCGTCGAGTGGGGCTAATCTACGTCCTAAATAGGTTACATACACAAGTTGGTTATTCATTATTAGCGAAAGCTTTGTACCTGCTTTTGGGATTACTGTTTCTCTTATTTCTATATTAAAACCAGCGGTAGAAGGGAGATCGCGCCAGTAATTCGAAAATTCGTAATAAAACTGATGACCAAAACGACTTATACTTCTATCAAGCAGTAAGCCATCTATTTCTAGTTCTTGCGAAGCACTGCTTAGCGAAGAAAAACATAGAAAAAAACTTAGTAAGGAGTAACGTAAGTGAATATTTATTTTCATAGTAAAATGGGGAGGGTTAACCTCCCCACCTCAATAATTACATTTGCGTAATTGTTGCTGTATTGCCATCACCAATTTGCGTAACAGATACCGTGCTGTCGTAACCAATTACTGAGCCTTCAACAAGGTTATCATTACCTACTTGAGTGACTGTAAACGACACGTTTTCACCGCCTACTAAAAAGGCTGATTGCCCAACACCGCCTACCCAGTTACCTTCACCTTCTTGTGAAATATCAATACTGTGGTTACTTCCTTCAACCATCATATCAACTAGGTTTAACATACCGTCTTGCGCAATATCGATTTGGTTATCATTACTATCTAAAATACCCGCAAGCGTTACAACCGCTTCGTTTTGAGCACCTGTTTGTGAAACATCAATATCGTTATCGTTAGATGTAAGCGACACATCAGGATACGACGATTGCACCAGCATGGTGTTTTCATCACCAGATTGAACTAAATCAACATCGTTACCTGTGCCATTAAAGTTAGCAAGGTGAACCGAGTTTAAGTCGCCAATTTGAGTGGTTGAAAACTCATTGTCAGAGCCAATTACACCCAGGTAAGATTCGTTCAAGTCACCGTTTTGTAATGAAGTTAGCTCATTGTTGTCACCTATTAAATCGGCTGTCACTAAGTTTTCAGCGCCAACTTGCGTTGCTGTTACTTCGTTGTTTGCACCTTCAAATAAGTTTGATTCAATAGTATTAAGTGAACCTTCCTGATCTAACTTTATTTGATTATCATCGCCCATAACAGCTGCAAACGTTACTGCATTTGTTAATCCATCTTGTTCAACGTCAATCTCATTAGCATCACCAGAGATTGAGCTAAACGTGACAGCGTTTCGGTCGCCGCTTTGCTCAACATCAAGCTCGTTTTCATTACCTTGTAAGCTACTTACTTTGAAGGTATTCCAAAAACCATCTTGTTCTAGACTTAAAGTGTTTTCGTCGCCAGTAAGCATAGTGATTTCTGCTTCATGCCATTCACCCTCTTGCAAAGAGCTAATTTCATTTGCATTACCTTGCATATCCATGTTGTAGAACCAGTGGCCGCCGTTGCCTTGCTCTACATCAATAAGGTTGTCATCACCAGTTACAATGTTAATCGCTTCGTTATTTACAAAAAAGCCTTGGCCAAATTGGCTAACAAACAACATGTTGTTGTTACCTGTTACCTCTGAAATAAAACCGTTAGCAACGCCATCTTGAGAGTACACTTGCGTATTGTTATCGCCAGTGGTGGTTACTTCGGCATAATTACCAAATTGGCTTTGCACAACTTCAGTTTCATTATTGTTACCTGTGGTGGTAACAAGCATAGTGTTGCTGTCGCCTTCTTGATAAAGAAACGCGTTATTTTCATTTGAAGTCTGACTTAGGGTTAAGCTGTTCTCTAGGCTTTCAGTTGATACTTGTGTACTTAGCTGTGAGCTTGATACTGATTTATTTTGTGTATCTGCATGTGAGGCAAAGCTGGTACCGACTGCTAATGCAACAGCGCAGCTTAAAAGTGTTTTATTCAACTTCATTATTTATTCTCCTTGAAATAGTAAAATCAAATACCTTAAGTGTTATAAATTTTAATAAGATATTTTCGCTCAGCATGCCGTGCTGAATAATGGTGTGATCCACTTTTTAATTTGATTTTGTAAATCGTTTGTTATTACAAATAAAAATTTAGTCCTGTCATTTTTATTAAACATAAAGTGGATAAACTTTTTTGTAAGAACACCTTCACTGTATTCCTCCTGACAATAGACTTAAATCATCTTTTTTTACCAATTTTATTTTTGTTAAGTTTCATGTATTTACAAAAAAGTATTCATATGGGAACAAAAAAGGAAAGAAAAACTAGTAAAAATGTTTGGTCCTTAATAAGGTAAAATCGGCGGTTGTTAATTCATAAAAATGACTGTGTTGTATGTTTTTTTGTTAATCAGTCTGGTTAAAAATGTTGATTTTTAGTTGTTTGTTACTTTTTGCCTTGTGTAAATCCATATTTCTTAGTTTTCTAGTTCTATGCCACGTGATCCTCTTGTATTTGAAGTTGTAAGTAAACTTACTTAGCACCGCTAAGTTAAACCAACTATGGATAGAACAATGAAAACAAAATTATCTATTATCACTCTTGCTTTACTACCGTGTTTAGCTGCTGCAAAACTACCTGATGCTGGAGTTAAACAACCTGTTGTAGCAAGTAGCGATGCAGTAATTGTTAAATACAAAAAAAATGCGTCAGCACAAATGCGTAAACAAGCGCGTTCGTTAGTGAAGGCAAAAATTTCAGATGTAAACGCTGATGAAATCGATGACAACTATAAATCTTTACTCTCTGGGCGTTTAGCTAAGTTTAAAATATCAGGCATGAGTACTAAAGAAGCAATCGAGCGCTTAAAGTCACATCAAGCCATTGAGTATGTTGAGCCTGATTATCAGGTAAGTATTGCAAGTACGCCTGATGATCCGCGCTTTGACGAGCTATGGGGTTTGAATAACGAGGGTCAAACAGGTGGTACAGCCGATGCTGATATTGATGCAGTAGAAGCATGGGATATTTCGACGGGTAGCCGCGATGTTGTGGTAGGTGTAATTGATACGGGTATTGATTACAGCCACAGCGATTTAGCGAGCAATATGTGGGTAAATAGCAGCGAAATACCAGGAGATGGTATTGATAATGATGGTAACGGCTTTGTAGATGACGTACATGGTATTAATGCAATTACCAACAGTGGCGACCCTATGGATGATGAAGGCCATGGTACTCACGTATCAGGCACTATAGGCGCAAGCGGTAATAATGCAACAGGTGTTGTAGGCGTTAACCACGAGGTGTCACTAGTTGGTTGTAAGTTTTTAGATGCTGCAGGTAATGGTTCAACATCAGACGCTATTAAGTGTATTGACTACATGGTAGGGCTTAAAAATGCCGGTGTTAACTTACGCGTATTAAATAATAGCTGGGGCGGTGGTGGTTATAGCCAAGCACTAGCAGATGCTATTGCATCAAGCGAAGCGGCCGATTTATTGTTTGTAGCCGCTGCGGGTAACGACACAATAGATAACGATGTAAACCCTCATTATCCTTCTAACTACGAAAACGCAAGTGTATTATCAGTTGCAAGTACGGATCAAACCGATAATATTTCATGGTTCTCACATTATGGTTTAACAAGCGTTGATATGGGCGCGCCGGGTAGTGCTATTTTATCAACTACACCTGGTGAGAGCTACGCATCTTACTCTGGTACATCAATGGCGACTCCTCATGTGGCAGGTGCTGCCGCGTTAGTGTTATCTATTAACCCTGAACTTAATACGCAAGAGCTTAAAGAGTTACTAATGAACTCTGGCGATGCAAATGCGGCACTACAAGGTGTAACGGTGGCAGGTACTCGTCTTAATGTGAATCAAGCACTTATTGATGCAGATCCTACCCCTGGCTTTAAAATTTCAGCCGATCCACTTACGCAACAAATTGTAGCGGGCCAAGCTACAAATTACACATTTACCATTGGCTCAATTGCCGAGTGGGATGAAGAAGTAACGCTTGAGCTATCATCAGCATTAAGCAGCGCTTATTTATCGGCTAGTACCGCTCGCCCTGGCGATGATGTAATGCTCAATGTTGAAACCGACACTGATACACAGTGGGGTGAATACGACCTAACAGTGATTGCCACAGCAGGTGACATTGTTAAAGAGCAGTCAGTTAAATTAATGATTCAACCTGTTGGTCTAAACGACTTTACCTACAGCAGTAATGCAAGTGTTGAAATTCCTGATAACTCGCCAGTGGGCGCTGTATCAGTGATTAATGTACCAGATGATTTAACCGTTTTTGGTACTACTGCAGATGTTGATATTACGCACACTTACTCAGGCGACTTAGTGGTTACATTAGTATCTGCACAAGGTACGCAGGTAACACTGCAAAGCAATGTGGGTGGTTCAAGCGACGACATAGTAAGAAGCTTTACGTCTGAGTCATTTAATGGTGAAGTGGCTACAGGTGATTGGACACTACACGTAGAAGATACCGCAGCAGCTGATACGGGCACCATTAATACTTGGTCTCTTACATTAAGTGCTATTGGTGAAGTTAGCCCACAACCACCGCGTGCGGGCTTTGATGTAGAAACACAAGGCTTAACAGTTAACTTTACAGATACAAGTACCGACTCAAATAACGATATTACACAATGGAGCTGGGACTTTGGTGATGGTGCAACATCATCAGATCAAAACCCAATGCATGTATATGCAGCATCAGGTAATTACGAGGTTGTATTAACTGTGACTGATAGTGAAGGCAATACTAGCAGCTCAACGCAAACGGTTGTAGTGAGTGATGTAGAGCTAGAGCTTACCCTTAAACGCGCTAATAAATCTCGCCTTGATACCATGCGTGTAGATTTAAGTTGGGAACGTGTTGGCGCTGAGTCGTTAAGCCTATACCGTAACGGTGAGCTGGTTGATACTACATCAGACAACGGCCGTTACCGCGACTACGTACGTGGTGCTACATTACCATCGTACGATTACCAATTATGTGTAACTGAAAATGTATGTTCTAACATCATTACGGTGTCATTTAATTAAACCACTACTCCTAAAGTGACCTTAAGCCCAGCATTGCTGGGCTTTTTTTGTTTTACGATATATCTTATAAGCTCTTAGAGTTTAGTTTGAACGGCTCACATCTAGGCTTTTTTATACCAAACCGCATAATTAAGTGATCTATTTTGAGGATGGATAAACGTGTTGATAGCAAGGCAAAAAATTCGCTATTTAGTTGTTCTCGGCAATTGCTCCTGCATTGCTCTACCTTCTGCATCCATGCAGTCGTAAATGAGAATTTTCTAACGCAGATAGCGACACGTTTAGCCCCTGAAAATGATTAAGTACTATTGCGGATTGGTATTATACGGATGGGTTTTAAGCCAGTGCTCGGCGATTTGTTCGCGCGTGGCAAACCATACTTGTTCATGCGATTTAGCATATTCAAAAAAACGTGCTAGGGCTTTAATGCGCCCTGGGCGGCCAATTAAGCGACAATGCAAACCAATCGACATCATTTTTGGGGCGTTTTCACCTTGTGGATCGCCTTCTTCATACAGCGTATCAAAGGCATCTTTTAAATAATTATAAAATTGATCACCGGCGTTAAACCCCTGCACTGCGGCAAAGCGCATGTCGTTTACATCAAGGGTGTAGGGCACTATTAGCTGTGGCTTACCTTCTTTAATGCTGTAAAAGGGTAAGTCGTCGCTGTAATCGTCGGCATCATATAAAAACGAGCCATTTTCCACCACAAGGGCAGCTGTGTTAGGGCTTGTGCGCCCGGTGTACCAGCCTGTGGGCTTTTTACCGGTAAGCGTTTGAATGATCTCGATGGCTTTTTGCATGTGCTCACGCTCGGTTTGCTTATCTATATGTTGATAATTTATCCAGCGCAGGCCATGGCTTGCAATTTCATGCCCTGCATCAACAAAAGCTTTAGCTACATCGGGGTGGCGCTCAAGGGCCATTGCCACAGCAAAAATGGTGACCGGTATATCGTATTTTTTAAAGAGTTTAAGTAAACGCCACACACCCGCTCGCGAGCCATATTCGTAAATAGACTCCATGCTTATATGGCGGTCTTCTACATGGGGAGCACTGACTATTTCAGATAAAAACGTTTCAGCCGCTGCATCGCCATGTAATACAGAGTTTTCTCCGCCTTCTTCGTAATTTAATACCACTTGCACAGCAATGCGGGCATTATTGGGCCAATTTGCATGGGGCACTTGTGAGCCATAACCAATTAAATCGCGCGGGTAGTGTTTAAATTGCTCGCTCATGTTACTGCTCCTTTTTAAGTGTTGTGAGCCAAGAGCCTAGCATTTCGCGCTCTGCATCAGTCATTTTGGTCATATTTGCCAATGGCATGTCTTTGGTTATAACCGCGCGAGTATGAATAAGTGCACTGGCTTTTTTTACATCAGCAAGTGAGTCGAGTTTAAAGCCAAGCGGTGCTGTTTGAAAAAGCTTTGATGTAGGTGTTTCACTGTGGCACTGTGTACAGTGCTTATTAATTATATCCCACGCTTGCGTATCGCTTATACTTGCTTGTAACGGTGCGTTTTCGCCTGCATGGGTTGTACTGCTAGGCCATGGTGCTATGGCTAGCATTAACGCAAAAAACGCGGCAATACCGCTTATTAGTACTGAAGGCTTATTAACACCTTGGTGTTTTAAATTAAAAAAGTGGCGTATCCACATACCAATAATAAAAAAGCCAATAAGCACTAACCAACCAAACTCATGGCTATAGGTATACGAAAAGTGATTACTTAGCATAATAAAAATAACCGGCAGGGTGGCGTAGTTATTATGTACCGAGCACTGCTTTGCTTTTAAACCCGGCGCTGAATCAGGAATTCGCCCAGCTTCTACTTCGCTTACCATGTAACGCTGCGCAGGCATAATAATGTGATATACATTACCGGCCATACAGGTACCAATTAATGCACCAACATGAATATATACCGCGCGGTCACTAAATAGCTGATCAACCCCATACGTCCATAACGCTAAAAAGCCAACGCTGAGCGCAATAAAGGCTTTGCCGTTTTCAACAAGTGGGCTTTTACACAGTAAACGATAAACCCCATAGCCCAAGCCTATGAAACCAAGTGATGCACCAATAGCGGCAAATTTACTTAGCTCACTTTTACTGGCATCGAGTAAATACACATCTGCGCCTACATAATATAAAAGCGTAAATAACAGCACGCCGCTGATCCAAGTGGTGTAGGCTTCCCACTTAAACCAGTGTAGGGTTGAGGGCATTTGCTCTGGGCCATTTTGGTATTTAGCCACTTCGTAAAAGCCACCACCATGAATTGCCCATAAATCGCCTCTTATGCCTTTATCTTGTTTCCATTGTGGCGGCGTTTGCAAGTTGTTATCAAGCCATACAAAATAAAATGAGGCGCCTATCCACGCAATACCCGCGACCACGTGAAAGTATCTAAACACCAAATGAGCAAGCTCAAATAAATAGTTTTCCATCGGGTTATGCCTCTTCTAATTGTGGTGTGTGGGTTGTTGAAAACTGCTCTTTTGCATCGCGCTTATACACGCTTTTACCCATGATGTAGGTTTGTTCAATACAGCGGTCGTCGCCTAGCATCATTATGGCAAAAAGTTGCTCATGCAGGGTTTTGGCATGGCCAATTCTGAACTTTAAAAACGAGGTGGCCGCGTAGTCCATTACAATAAAATCGGCCTCGCAGCCTATATTAAAGTTACCTATGGTGCCTTCTAAATCAAGCGCCCGTGCACCGCCTAGGGTGGTTAAATAAAAACCTTTAAATGCGGAGAACTTTTGACCTTGTAACTGCTGAATTTTGTACGCTTCGTTACCTGTTTGCAGCATAGAAAAACTTGTTCCTGCGCCTACATCGGTGCCCATGCCTACATTTATTCCGTGTTCTTCACATCTCTTTAAATTTAAAAGGCCCGAGCCTAAAAATAAGTTAGAGGTAGGGCAGTGAGATATAGCCGCGTTGTTATCACCAAGGCAGCACAGCTCACGTTCCGATAAATGAATGCTATGGGCAAATACCGAGCGTTTACGCACCATTTTAGCTTGCTCGTAAACGCCAAGGTAATCTTCGGCTTCTGGGAATAATCCTTTTACCCATTCGCACTCGTCCTTGTTTTCAGATAAGTGCGTATGCAGGTAGGTGTCGGGGTATTCTTCTAATAATTGAGTACATTTTTGTAGTTGCTCAGGGGTAGAGGTAGGCGCAAAACGTGGTGTTACCGCATAGCTTAATCTATCAACATTGTGCCATTTTTCTATCAGTGCTTTTGATTGATCGTAACTGGTTTGCGCACAATCTGATAAATCATCTGGGCAGTTTCTGTCCATCATTACCTTACCGGCAATCATGCGTAAATTACGTTTTTGAGATTCGTTAAAAAACGCATCCACCGATTGCGGATGCACAGTGCCAAATACCAATGCAGTGGTGGTGCCGTTTCTAAGTAGTTCGTCTAAAAAACGATTCGATATGTCTTTTGAATAATGCTCACAGGTAAACTTTTTTTCGGTTGGGAAGGCATATTCGGTAAGCCAGCTTAAAAGCTGCTCGCCATACGCGCCGACCATTTCGGTTTGTGGTAAATGTATGTGCGTGTCTATCATGCCGGGCATAACCAATTTGCCATCGTGGCGAATAATAGTGGCTGATTTATCAATGCTTGGCAGTATGTCTTGCTCGTAACCAAGGTTTACCACTTTGCCGTTTTGAATAACTAACGCGCCTTTTTCAAAATAGCGATGGGCGCTTTCGCCGGCTATGGCTGGGTCGTCAACAAAATCGAGTATGTTGGCACAAATTACGGTTATTTTATTATTATTTTGCGTGCTCATTGTTAGCTGCCTCTGTACGTTGAGTAGCCAAATGGGCTAAGCAATAACGGAATATGATGATGCTTTTGATCTTGTAATCTAAAGATTATTTGCGCTTCTGGGTAAAACGCTGGGGTAGGTTGGTTTTCATAGTAACTATCTAAATCAAATACCAACTTATAGGTTGCAAATTCTACGTCTGTATTTAGCCAGTCGGTAATACGCCCGTCGCTATTTGTTTTACCTTGGGCAATTAATTCCCACTCGTTATTAGTGTGTACAAACAATTGTACAGCTACATTTTCAGCCGGTTTGCCTGTGCTGGTATCGAGAATATGGGTAGTGATAGGGCTTTTGTTCATACTTTTATTCATATCAGGGACTCCAATCTTATTTTTGTTATTTTGGCTTGTTCGCCCGCGGCTATATTAAGCTCTGTGCTGCGGGTGTTGTGTATACGCTGCTCAATAAGTTCAAGCATTTGCTCAGCACTTTTGCCGCTGGCACACACAATAAATATAAAGCCAAATTTACTGAGGTATTCTTTATTTAGCGCAATCATTTTTTTAAGGGTTTGCTCGTTTGCTTTGCTCATTCCTGATTGTTCGTGGCCCGCTTTTTGCGCTGTAGCGGCGTACTTTTTACTTAATGTTGATAAATCACCTATTTGCGGGTGGCCTTCAAAAGCGGCTAAATAATCGCTCTCGCCTAGGCCATCCCATACGCTTTGTGCACTCTTAAATAGGTGCTCTTTATTTTCAAATGGCATGGTATTTAGCATACCGCTTACCCAATTAGGGGCGGCGCAGCAGTGTTCTAAGGCTTGATGCGCTTGCGCTTCATTTAGGTTATTAATTTTTAAGCTACTCATGCGTTTTCTTCCTCTTGCGCGGTGCTAATTAGGGCATTTTTAAGTGCACGCCATTGCACACCTTGGCGTTTGGGCGCATGGGTTTGCATAGCCTGGTAAAGGCCAATTAATTGCCCGCTAATTGATATTGCCACTTCCATAGGGAGCTTGCCCGTTACATTTTCAAGCCCAACAGGGCAGACCATTTGCTTTATTTGTTCGGTGGTAAAATCTCGATGAGCTAAGCGCTGCTTAAAGCGTTTTGCTTTAGTATATGAGCCAATAACGCCCAGCCAATTGGCATCGGCACGTTTAATAATGGCTTGAGTGAGTGCAAAATCGAGCTGGTGGTTATGGGTGAGTATTAAGTAATTGTTAGCTTTCGGCGCGCGTTTAACTTGCTCTGTTGGCTCTTCATCAACCACTTTTACTACGTTATTTGGAATAACCTGTGGGAATACATCGGCGCGGCTATCTATCCAACGTATACGCATAGGCAGTTGTGCTAATATACCAATAAGCGCCTGTGCTACATGGCCTGCGCCGTATATGTCGAGGGTAAAGCGCTCGCATTGCATGCACTCAAGCATCACGGTGGCAGCTCCGCCGCAGCATTGGCCTAAATTTGCGCCTAGGTTAAATTGCTCTATTACTTGCGCGGCCTCGCCTTTGGCAAGAAGCTCGCGGGCTTTTTCTATTACTGCGTATTCAAGGTGGCCACCGCCTAGGGTGTCGTAAATATGCTCGCCACTTATTACCATTTTAGAGCCTGTGCCCCGTGGGGTTGAGCCATTGGTGCCTAGCATAGTGGCAATAACATAGTTAGTGCCGCTTTGTTCGTGCTCGTTGATAGCTTGCGCCCAGTTTTGAGTATGAAAACCCTGAAACGACTCATTTAAATTAGCCATGTTGCTGCTCCTTATACCAGCTAGCGGTTTGCTCAATTGCATTTAATACTCGCTCAGGTGTCGCAGGCGTATCGAGTGGGGCGGTGTATTTGTAATCGGCCACACTGCTTATGGCATTACGAATAGCACTCCATACACTAAAGGCCAGCATAAACGGCGGTTCGCCAACTGCTTTTGATCTAAATACGGTGGTTTCTGGATTGGCCGAGTTATATAAATTTACGTTAAATTCGGCAGGGGTATCGCCGATAGCCGGAATTTTATAGTTAGCGGGGCCAAAGCTTGCAAGCTGGCCTTTATCATTCCATTGTAAGTCTTCGGTGGTAAGCCAGCCCATCCCTTGCACAAAAGCCCCTTCAATTTGCCCTATATCAAGTGCCGGGTTAATTGAGCTGCCTACATCGTGCAGTATATCAACACGCGTAACGGTGTTTTCGCCTGTCAGAGTATCTACTTCTACTTCACTGAGTGCTACGCCATGCGCGTAGTAAAAAAATGGCCGGCCTTCGCCTTTCGCTCTATCGTAATGAATTTTAGGCGTGGCGTAATAGCCCGTTGATGAAAGCGATATACGATTCATATAAGCAAGGTTTGCAAGTTCGCTAAAGCTAATTTCGCCTTTGCTAAAGGTAATGAGGTTATCTTTAAATACAACAGTGTTGCTGTCTACTTCAAAGTGCTTACTTATAAAGTTTATTAAACGCTCCTTTATGGTGTTTACCGCGTTTAGCGCTGCCATGCCGTTTAGGTCAGTCCCGCTTGATGCAGCAGTTGGCGAGGTGTTTGGTACTTTATCGGTACGGGTTGCGCTTATACTTACTGCGTCAAAATCAACGCCAAAGCCATGGGCGACTATTTGCGCTATTTTTGTGTTTAAGCCTTGGCCCATTTCGGTGCCGCCATGGTTTAAATGAATTGAACCATCACTATATACATGCACTAATGCACCCGCTTGGTTTAAGTGCTGTACGGTAAACGATATACCGTATTTGACCGGCGTCATTGCAAGGCCTTTTTTGATAATAGGGGATGATGCGTTAAAGGTTTTAATTGCCTTTTTTCGCGCCCAGTAATCCCCCGATTCTTCAAGCTGGGCAATCATATCTTTTAAAATATGTTGCTCTACTGTTTGATGATACGGCGTGGTGTCGCGGCCTTTTTTGTATAAATTAAGTTTTCGGATTTCAAGCGGATCTTTACCTAATTTAGCGGCAATGTCGTCCATTATTAGCTCGCCCATGATCATGCCTTGCGGGCCACCAAACCCTCTAAACGCAGTGTGACTTACAGTATTAACTTTACAGCGATTACCTTTAATAGTGGCTGCTGGGTAGTAATACGCGTTATCAGCATGAAACATCGCACGGTCTACAATGGCATCAGATAAATCAGGCGAATAACCACAAAACCCATTTACGGTTACATCAGCGCCTTCAATTAGGCCATTTTCGTCAAACCCTACATGGTATTGATTATAAAACGGGTGGCGCTTACCGGTAAGTTTAAAGTCGTCGCTGCGGGCTAGGCGCATTTTAACGGCGCAGCCAAGGTAGTAAACTGCAAGCGCTGCAAGGCAAGCCCACGGTGCGCCTTGGGTTTCTTTACCGCCAAAAGCACCGCCCATACGGCGGGTTTCTACGTTTACAAAGCTAAATGGCTTTTTTAAAATTTTGGCAACTAAGTGCTGCACCTCCGTTGGGTGCTGCGTAGAGCATTGCACATGAATTCCACCATCGTTATCGGGCTGAGCAAGTGCTATTTGTCCCTCAAGGTAAAAGTGTTCTTGCCCGCCTATGTGTATTTCGCCTTTAAGCTGGTGAGCTGCATTATTTATGGCTTGCTCGCTATTACCACGCTGTAGTGAATGTGGCGGCCTTACCCAATGCTCTTTTTTTATGGCTTCTTTAATATCAAGTATGGGGGTGGTTTGCTCGCACTCTATAACCACTAAGCGAGCAGCGCGGCGCGCGATTTCATAGCTGTCGGCAACGACTACCAGCACAGGTTGCCCGTGGTATTGAATTTCGTGATTGGTCAGTAGTACATCACCTGGAAATACTGGGCCAATATCAAGCTTACCGGGTACATCATCGGCCGATAAAATACGTTTAACACCTGCCACTTCAAGCGCTTTACTTGTATCAATTGATTTAATAAAGCCGCTGGTAATAGGCGCAAGCACAGGGTAGGCGTGTAAACAGCCATGAGGCTCTGGGTTATCGTCGGCGTAGTTTGCATTGCCACATACTTGTTTTATTGCGCTTTCGTGGTACTTAGATTGGCCAACGCTTCCGCCTTGGGCTTTTAGTTTATCCATTTCAAAGTGACGCATGTGAGATCCTCGTAATGGCAATGTTGTTATTTTTATTGCTACTAGGCTGTGCACCGCAAAACTCAATACCAATGCGTTGTAGCAAGTTTTTGCTTACCGTAGTGCGATAATGTGCGCTGCTGCGTACATCGCTCATGGGGGCAAAGTCATCATTTATAGCATTAGCCGCATCTATAAACGTGCTTACTTGTAAGGGCTGTGCGTTAAGGTTTTGCTCTATGTGCGCAGCGCGTTTGGGTATGGCAGCCATGCCGCCCATGGCGCAACGGGCATTGCAAATTGCGCCTAGTGTTTGTTCAATAGCCAGTACTAAACACACGGTAGATATATCATCTTCAAAGCGTTTTGAAATTTTATGGCACGCAAGCTTTAACGAGTCTGGGCGTTTTGGCACTGTAATTTTGCTAATTACTTCATCGCTTTTAATTACTGTTTTTTTGTAATCAACAAAGTAGTCGGCCACGTTTATAGTACGTGTGCCTGATGCGCTTAATAAATCTAGAGTGGCATTAAGTGCAATTAACAATGGGGCTGGATCGCCAATTGGAGAGGCATTTCCGATGCTGCCACCTAAGGTGCCACTGTTACGTACTTGGTTAGAGCCAAGGCGTTCAAACAGCTCTTTAGACTCAGGGTAGTAAGTGTAAAACGCTTCAATAAACTGGCTGTAAGGGAGTGCTGCACCAATATGTAGCTCGCCATTGTTATCGCTTATTGTGCACAGCTCTTTAGCTTGGCTTAGGGATATTATTACATCGGGTAATAGCATATTTTGGCTAAGCTCAATGGCAAAGTCGGTGCCACCAGCAACCAAGTGTGCATGGGGGTAAAGCGCTTTAAGCTCAACAAGTTGCGCTGCACTTTGCGGTAAATAAAACGTACGAGGGCCATTTTTTAAAAATGGAATGTCATCACCTATATTTAGTGATGCCTTAAATTGTGCCGCCATGGCTGAGTAAGGCTCATTTTTACGCTCGTAGCTGTAGGCTTTTTCTACCGCTAGTAAAATAGGGCTGTAGCCAGTACAACGGCATAAGTTACCACCTAAAGCATGAATAGCGGCTTTTTTACCTGGGTAACTCGGGTTATTAATGTAAAGCGCCAACATGCTCATTATTATACCTGGGGTACAAAAACCACACTGCGAACCATGGCACTCTACCAATGCGCGTTGTACTGGGTGTAAGTCATCAAGGGTTGGGTAAAGCCCCGCTGTTACAGCTTCTACGGTTACAATGTGTTTTGCGTGTGCATTGCCTAATAAAAGCAGACAGCTGTTCATGGTTTGGTAGTGCCAAACTGGGTTACCGTTTGAGTTTGTTTTTTCTTCGCCGACTAAAATTGTGCACGCGCCGCAATCGCCTGTAGCACACCCTTCTTTGGTGCCCACTTTCCCTTTTTTGGTGCGTAGCCAGTCCAAAATGGTGAGACTTGGCGAACATTCTTGTACTTCTATTGGCGTGTCATTTAATAAAAACTGAATCACACAGACCCCCTTAACTTTTTTAAAGCCCT
Organism: Pseudoalteromonas sp. MM1; assembly: GCF_030296835.1. Lineage (NCBI taxonomy): Bacteria > Pseudomonadati > Pseudomonadota > Gammaproteobacteria > Alteromonadales > Pseudoalteromonadaceae > Pseudoalteromonas > Pseudoalteromonas sp. MM1. Next base: position 172,681 of record NZ_AP027923.1, read on the forward strand.
GATCTTTAAAGGCTTGGCGTATATTTTTTCTTGTTGTTTTGGTGCTGCTAAGAAAAAAACTTTTTCATCTTGGTAAGTTTATTGCAGATACCATGCCATTGTTGACCGCTCGGTCAGTAATTTAATTAAAGCACAGTTTTGCTTAACAAGTACACAAAAGAGTGAGGGCTAAAAAGCTATTTACCCTTTTATATAAAGTAAAAGCTGTTAGCTAAATAGCTTTTTATAGAAGTTTATTTTTAACATTTTAAATAGGCGCCATAAAAATATTTGCACAATAAACTTGACCATTAGGACAGTTTGTTGGCTTTAGATATAAAGCAATAGTTTTGATTTTTGGTTGCAGCAATATTAACTATACAAACTAAAGGAGAGCACTATGTTAGAGCCGATAAAGCAATCAAACGATGCAATGTGTGAGGCAAGGACAGAAAAAGCGGTTAATACGTGCGAAGATATTTTATACACAGTAGATGATAAGCCAGGCCTAGTAGAATCATTTTTTGCTGCATTGCAGCATGTACTAGCAAGCTTTGTAAGCATTATTACGCCTACGCTTATTATTGGTGGTGTACTGGGGCTTGCAAGCGAAATACCGTATTTGATTAGTATGGCGTTGTTTGTATCGGGTGTTGGCACGTTTATACAAGCGCGCCGTGTTGGGCCTGTAGGTTGTGGACTTATATGCGTACAAGGCACCAGTTTTGCTTTTTTAGGCACTATTTTAGCCACTGGCTTTTCTGTAAAAGCCAGTGGAGGCAGTAACGATGATGTACTCGCTACTATATTTGCGGTGTGCTTTTTAGCGGCCTTTGTAGAAATATTTATTAGTTTTTTTATAGAAAAACTAGGCAAAGTCATTAAACCTGTTGTTACCGGTGTGGTGATCACCACCATTGGGGTTTACCTCATTAAAGTAGGTATGACCGACATAGGCGGTGGCCAGTGGTTATTGACTAATATGCCTGAAAAGTTTGCATCGCCAAGTAACTTAATTGTTGGATTTTCGGTGGTGGCATTAGTGGTGTTACTTAACGCCAGCAAAAACCAGTGGGTAAGGCTTACCGCTGTGGTTGTAGCCATGATAGTAGGCTGGATACTTGCGGTTATTTTAGGCATTGCCAAGTTTGAGGTGGGTGAGTTTGATTTAATTGCCATGCCAATACCATTCAAATACGGCTTTAATATTGATTTTGGTGCCATGATTGCCTTTGGCTTTTTATACCTTATTACAGCCATAGAATCGACCGGCGATATTACCGCTAATTGTGCGGTGTCTAAATTACCCGTTAAGGGGGCAAACTATTTAGCCCGAATACGCGCAGGTGTATTAGGTGATGGCGTTAACTCAATGATTGCAGCCGCATTTAATACCTTTCCTAATACTACTTTTAGTCAAAATAACGGGGTTATTCAGTTAACAGGTGTGGCAAGTAGGTACATTGGCCTATGGATTGGCGCAATACTGATTGTTTTAGGGTTGTTTCCGGTGGTGGGGGCGGTGCTACAAAACATACCCAAACCCGTACTTGGCGGTGCAACACTTGTAATGTTTGGCACCGTGGCAGCCGCAGGGGTAAAAATTCTTGCAAGTGAAAAAATAAACCGCCGTAGCTTACTTATTATTGCCGTGAGTTTAGGTATGGGGCTAGGCGTTAGTTTTGTGCCAGAGCTATTTATAAATGCACCTAAATTAGTAACCGCTATATTTGGTAGTGCTGTGACTGTGTCGGGTTTAACTGCAATTGTTATGACCCTGATATTACCTGAAAATTATTCAGCAAGTACGGAACATGTTAACTAAACTAATAAAATAATTATCAAGGAATCAACATGAAAATCAAAAAAATCAAAAAGTTAGTTTTAGTAACCGCAATTGCTGTTTGTTCAACTGGGGTGTCGGCAAAAGAGCTTTGGTCAGATTTTAGTATCACTGCTATGACCGGAGATGACTATTTAAATCCGTTCACCGAGGAAAAAGATAACAGAAGTGTAGTAACCATTGAGCATGCATCGGGCCATACCTGGGGAAGCACGTTCTTTTTTATGGATAGATTAAGTAACCCCGATGAAGTGTACGGAGAGCTAAACATAAACCCAACGCTTTACAAACCACAAGACGGCTTTGTTAAAGCGGTGTTTTTAGGGCTGCAAACAGAATACGGCTCAGGTGATACCGATCAAAATAACTATTTATTAGGTGGTGGCGTATCGTTAGATGTACCTGGTTTTCAATACTTTAACGTGGCTTATTACCGCCGTTTTCAGGATGATATTGGTATAGAGCGTGAAGATAACAACCAAATAACCGTAACGTGGGGCTATAACAACGGCAACTTTAGATATGATGGCTTTTTAGACATTACAGACAGCACCAATACGATGTTTGGTAAAAGTGAAAGCGGCTTTAACTTTACCTCGCAGCTAAAATACAACGTTGCCCCAATGCTTGGCTTAGACACAGGGCGCTTAGATGTAGGCATTGAGTACGTATATTGGAAAAATAAGTTTGGTGTAGATGGTCAAACAGAGCACAACCCAAACCTAATGGTTAAATGGCACTTTTAACCTATTAAGTGTTAAGAATACAAAAGCATAAGCTGCAGTTAACCGCAGCTTTTAAGTTACTGACATTAATATAGGGCCTATTAGCGTTTAATTTTGTTTTACAGTACAAATGTTTTTTACTTTAGGGGTTAACCATTTTACTAATGTGTTGTAATTTAAAGTTGCAATATTTACTTTTAATGCCAGATTAAAAGGATAAATGATGAAACCCCTCATTTTAATTTTATGCTTGTTTATAAGCGGCTCTGTGTGGGCCAAAACCACTAAAAATATGCCCGTAGCAATAAACTGGTTACAGTTAATTGATGCGGGTAAATATACAAAAAGTTGGCAACAAGCCGATGCGCTATTTAAATCGCAACTAAGTAAAGCTAACTGGAAAAGTGCATTAAGCACAGTGCGTGCACCGCTAGGTAAAGTGGCTACAAGAGAACAAATAAGCGCTAATGAATACACATCTTTACCTGGTGCCCCGCAAGGAAAATACCTTATTGTGCAATTTAAAACGCAATTTTCAGCAAGGCTTGCGGTCGAAACCCTTACATTAAGTAAAAGCAGTGGCCAATGGCGTGCGGTTGGCTATTTTATTAAATAGCTATTTTGCGTATTTATTTATATTAGAAAAAGCCATAAGCACATCACGTGCATAGTTAAGCCTAGGGTGAGCTAAAGCGCCTTTACGCCACGCCAAATATAAATTGTTTTCAGGGCCTTGAGGGCCAAGCTTAATTAACCTTCCTGATTGAATATCGTCGTGACATAAATAATCTGGCAGCACGGTATAACCAACGCCTGTTCTAACAATACCAGCTAAGGCGCGTATATCGGGGCAGCGTGCAATTATTTTTGACGTACAGCTTTGCTTAAATACGGTATCAAAATACTGGCGTATAAGCGGTAATTGACTGTCGTAACTGACCACTGGCAGCGTATTTAACAGTGCTGGCGTAATGGTTTGCCCCTTTAAGCTTTGTGCTAATAAACGGTGTGCTACTAGTACTAGCTCTTCGCTGTCGAGCACTTCAAAGTCGTAAATTTTGTTATCGGGCAAGGAGGCCGTAATAGCCATATCGGCAACACCGGTGTCGAGCGCTGAATAAATTTGCTCACGATTGCCAGGCAGTACTACTACATCAACATTACCTGCTTGTAATAAGTTAGCCAATTGTGCAGAAGCCACATAGCTTATGTATTCAGCAGGCCCTGCTAGTGTAATTGTACCGCTCACATCGCTTGAACGGGTGCGTACAGAGGCGACCTTTTGCTCTATAGCATCAAGATGATTTGCCACTTGGCCTGCTAAATCGTGGGCGGCATTACTTGGTTCTACGCCTCGGTGACGCCGCTCAAACAAAGACTTACCTACCACCGACTCCATAGTTTGTATATGTGCGGTGGCTGCAGGTTGTGATAACCCTAAGTTTTTAGCTGCTCGAGAAATATTTCTACAACGGTAAACTTCAACAAAGGTGCGTAGTTGAACAAAGTAAGACATAAATGTTTGGTATCAGAAATCCGATAGGTAAAGCAAGATTAACTGAATTCTACTTATTGTAAAGAGCGCGTACACTTGCCGCTCATTCAAAGATTAAACGTTATCGTATTTATTTTATAAATTTGGCAATTAATAACTTGTAAGTTAAAGATTGACTCCCATTTTATAAAGCAATGAGCACAAGGGGCTAAGCCCCGTAACCAAGTAGAGTACAAATATGTTAAATTTTGCATTTAAAAACCGCACCGAGATTTTATTCGGCAAAGATCAAATTAACGAGATCGCAAGCCGCGTACCTAGCGAAGGCAAGGTCATGTTTTTATACGGTGGTGGTTCTATCAAAAAGAACGGCGTATATGACGATGTAGTAAATGCACTTAAAGGTGTAGATTTTGTTGAGTTTTCGGGAGTTGAGCCAAACCCAACATACGAAACACTTTCTAAGGCAGTTGAACTTGTAAAAGAGCAAAACGTTAGCTTTATATTAGCTGTTGGCGGCGGTAGTGTTATCGACGGCGCTAAATACGTAGCGGCAGCAGCAAAATACGAAGGCGATGGCTGGGACATTTTAGTAAATGGCGCAGAAGTAAAAAGCGCACTGCCTATTGGTGCGGTATTAACGCTACCGGCAACAGGCTCGGAAAGTAACGGTAACTCTGTTGTTACCCGTAAAGAAACCCAGCAAAAACGTGCCTTTGGTACACCAATAGTGCAACCTCAGTTTGCAGTGTTAGACCCACAGTACACATTCTCGCTTCCTACTCGCCAAATTTCTAATGGTGTAGTTGATGCGTTTGTACACGTTATTGAGCAATACCTAACGTACCCAGTAAATGCCCCACTGCAAGACCGTTTTGCAGAAGGCATTTTATCAACGCTAATTGAGCAAGGCCCTAAAGCCCTAGAAAACCCAGAAGATTACGATGTTCGTGCAAACGTAATGTGGTCGGCAACGATGGCGTTAAATGGTTTAATTGGCCAAGGTGTTCCACAAGATTGGTCTACGCATATGATAGGCCATGAGCTAACAGCGCTTTATAACCTAGACCACGCTGTAACGCTTGCTATTGTATTACCGCCATTGATGTTTGTTCAGCAAGAGCAAAAACGCGCTAAAATTATTCAGTTAGGTGAGCGTGTATTTGGCCTAAATATGGAAGATAAAAACGAGCTTGTTGATGCAACCATTAAACATACTCAAGACTTTTTTGAGCAAATGGGCATTAAAACAAAACTTGGCGATTACGACCTAGGTGAAGAAGCCGTTGAAGCAGTTGGCAATAACCTTGAGCGTAACGGCATGACAGCCCTTGGCGAACATGGCGATATTGACGTTGCTAAAGCGAAGAAAATTTTAAGCCTAGCGCTTTAATTTAATACTAAAACAAAAAATGGCGCTTTTTAGCGTCATTTTTTTTGCTTAAAAAGTTAAAAGTTAAAAGTTAAAAGTTAAAAGCTAAAAGCTAAAAGTTAAAAGCTAAAAGTTAAAAGCTAAAAGTTAAAAGCTAAAAGTTAAAAGTTAAAAGTTAAAAGCTAAAAGCTAAAAGTTAAAAGCTAAAAGTTAAAAGCTAAAAGCTAAAAGTTAAAAGCTAAAAGCTAAAAGTTAAAAGCTAAAAGCTAAAAGTTAAAAGCTAAAAGCTAAAAGTTAAAAGCTAAAAGCTAAAAGTTAAAAGCTACGCCAGTCTTTAATTTAAGATATTGAATAAATTACTAAAGCTATGCTACTTTGAGATAAATTACGTAAAGGAATCCCCCCAAGCATGGACACCCCAATAGACTTTTCTACCTACACATTAGATGAACTTTATTCTAGCGCAAAAGTCATTGACCGAGAACGTTTTCCTGAGCGCGCAAAAGAAATAGACGAGCTTATAAAAACCCGAGAAGCGCAAGAGCCCGCACAAAATAGTGACCTAAAAATAGCGGGGGAAAAAGCATCACGCGGGGACAGGCTTGTTGCTGCTATTATTGACGGCCTAATAGGTATAGCGGTTTTTATACCTGTAATAATGTATATCGGTTTTGAAAGTTTAAGCCAACCAAATCTGAGTTTAACGGCATTTTTATGGGGCTTCGGTGTGTTTTCTATATTAGTACTTCATGGTTACCTTATGTATCACCGCGGACAAACTATTGGTAAATACTGTATGTCTATTCGTATAGAAAACCTAGACGGCACACAAGCAAGTTTTACAACTATTTACTTTAAACGCATGTTACCTATGCAGCTGCTATCACTAGTCCCTTCGGTAGGTCAGTTTATTGCTGGATTTGTAAACCCTGCATTTATATTAGGAAAAGATAAACGCTGTTTACACGATCATATAGCGGGAACAAAAGTGAGTAATATTTAGTAGTAGCAATATTTATGTAGGGATAACGTTAAAAAAGGGATTTATGAAAAAACTTACAAGGTACAAAAAAACACCCAGCGCAAAACTACTTTGGACGCTTGGTTTCAACACATTTATCGCAGTTATAGTTTTATTTTGGGTAGAGGTATTTATTGAACAGCCTTTGCTGCATTAATTTTTATACCTCTTTGCGTTTGTATTATTGAGGTTTTTTTCACAGTGGTATTGTGCAAACACAGAACAGGCTCATGCAATTGAAATTGTAAATGGCGAGCTTGAACTACTCGGCATAAATATAAAGGTGTCTGAGCTAGAAGAAATGCTTTATTGCCAAACTAAGCGTTTTGAGCATATTTTACGATTTAAGTTTAAAAACGCGACATACCAAGATATTGAAATAACCGCTCCAGATTTAATTGACGACCTGCGTTTTTATTATTTTATGGTTGATAACCGCCTACCTGTAAAAATGACAGATGATAGTGGCCGTTTTTTTGACGAAGATTAACAGCGCAGCAAGGAGCAGTGGTGAGCAAACTGGTTTTAATATTTTTGATGCTAGTAAGTGTCATCTTTAGTGGGTATTTATATGCAAGCTCATTTGAAGGATGTTATTCAATGACGGATAAAATAACGAGCGCGACCCCTATGCTCAACGACGATGGAAGCGAAAGTAATGAGCGTTTTAAATTAAAAACGAGCTATGTAAATGTATTTAAAAAAGAAAATAAATACTTTGCAGAAGGCCTTATCTGGGGCTACAACTTTCATATTTGCACTATCACAGCGCCGCTTGAAGGAACTACAGAACCATTACCTTTAGTACTTAAGGATAAAAAACTGGTGTTTGAAGAACAAGAGCCCGAATACGACATTAACTGTAAGTTTGAGCTAGAATTTGATGAAAATGGCTTGAATCTTAAAGATGAAAACCATCACTGCTCTAACTACATGTTTTACTGTGGTGCACATGCAAGTGTGCATGACGTTCAGCTAGCCAAAACCAACAAAGGCTGCAACTAAGCGAGTATATTTTTTAACTTAACGATACAACAGACAGGGACTTACTATGCGCGGCTTTTTATTATTTATTGGTTACTCATCTTATATTGGCAGTGTGGGCGATGGTTTGCTTGGTTTGTATGCACTATGGGTTTTAATCAGTAATAATTTAGCACCTCTGAGCTTATCGCTTAATGACTTTTTAGCGCAGTATGTTGAGTTTATATATTGGGTGAAGCAGGTTGCGTTTTATGTAATGCCACAAGGCTTTGCCAATTGGTTATTTGGTATTCCTGCTGCTATTTACTTTCCCGTACGGATATTAATGAGCCTAGTAATTGGCTGGTGGGCGGTTAAAAAGGCAAAACAGTTAAAAGTTGAAAGATACTAAAAGTGGTTACACATAAAAAATTCGACATACTCTTTCTCGACGGTGCAGCAGGGCTACTTGCAGGTTTAACGTTGTTTAGTTTTCAAGGATGGTTTCACGAAGTTTATTCTTTACCTCTATATGTCATTCAATTTATTACAGCAGCTAATATGCTTTATGGTGCGCTGGCATTATTGTTGGCTGATAAAAGAAAAAGAAGCTTTTTGATCATTAAAATATTAGCTTTAGCTAACACATTTTGGGCATTGATTTGCATTTTTTTCATTTTTATATACCTAGATTCTGCAAGTTGGAAGGGTATAAGCCTATTAATTTTAGAGGCTCTTTTTGTCGGTTATTTAGCTTATTATGAATGGGTTAATCGCAATAGCTTAATTTACAGCCCTACTTATAAATAATATGTAAAAACTACTCACTTTTAAAATAATTACTTTTATGAATATTTTATTTCATTCAATCTCAGTCACAGCTGCATTAAGTGATTTCTAGCATACTGTTTTTAAATAGTATTTTTTAATCCTCTTTTTGCTCTTACTAATTATTTTTGGCATATAAGTTGATGCACTCATTTATAAATTTTAAAAAGGACTGCACATGACCGCTGAATATTTTATGGTGTTGGGGCTGCTTGGGGTGGCATTTTTTTCGGTTGCCGGAGCATTGCTCGGCTACGAAAAAAGCATAAGTGGCTTTGGTGTAGTGGTGGTAGCAACTGTTACCGCTTTAGGTGGCGGCACGCTAAGAGACATACTTTTAGATAAACCTATATTTTGGATAGCTACGCCCGAGTATTTATACTCAACATACGCCGCTATTATTGCCACAATATTATTTGTTCGTTACTTACCTCATGTAAATAATTATTACTTTTTATTAGTAGATGTCATAGGTATGGCGTTATTTAATATTATTGGGATAGAAAAAGCCTTAATAAACGGCACCGGTATGGTAATAGCCATAACAATGGGGATCACCACAGGGATTTTTGGCGGCCTAATACGAGACGTAATTTGCCGCGAAGTACCCTCAGTTATGCGAAACGAACCTTATGCCTCAGCCTGTTTAGCTGGTGGCTTAGTTTATGCTGCGCTATTTACTATAGAGGTAGATTATATATGGTGTATTTTAGGCTCACTTTTTACCACTGTATTTTTAAGATTAGGATCGCTTCATTGGGGTTGGCACATAACTATTTTCAGGAAAAAAGATTTTAAAAATCAAAAATAACTAACCATAAAGCTGCGAATACTATTAATGGCTTCGCGAACAATGGGTATTAGTTAACTTGAGTGAATTGTTTTTTCGGCTTGTAAGGTCTTTATTAGCCATCACAGATTTAATGAGCACACAATGAACTTAACACACACAAATAACGCACTCACCTTTATACTAACACTTAGCTTTGCATTACTTGGTGTATCGTTTGCTTTAGGTGCAAACCCAAATACACTCATAACTACCTTTAGCTTTTATGAACTTGATACCTTACTAAGTAACAATACATTAGGTTTACTCACAGGCAGCGCTATGATTGCGTTGGCAGCCACCACCTTTGCTGCGCACTTAAAATTAATAAAGCCGATGCCTGCACTTATACTCGCGTTAGTTGTTAGCATAGTGCCTTTACTTACCTTATTTGCCAGTAACCGCTGGATGGCACAGTTAGGCGGCTTTCCAATAATTGGCAGTGGGCAAGGCATTATTAAATACTTTGCTATCATCCCTTTGTATTTATTTTTGTTTTATAAAAATAAGCTAACAGACAAACAACACGTACTTTTAAACTTTATACCGGTTGCTATGGTGTTACTGTGGATTGGCGGCATGAAATTTTATGAGTTTGAAGCCAAAGCCATTGTAGGCCTAGTAGAAACCTCACCGTTTATGTCGTGGTTATACACGGTATTTAGCGTACAAGGCGCATCAAACGTAATAGGTGGGTTTGATGTATTATTTGCAGTGCTTCTTGGCACAGGCATTTTACTTAACAATAAAAAGCTTATTATTGTGAGTGGTTTAGCGTGTTTAAGCGTATTTTTAATGACCCAGACATTTTTAATAACCGCAAACGGCGCGTTTAGCGCAAGCACTTTATTAGAGCGTTTAGGGCAATTTGTAATTAAAGATTTATGGTATGTAGGCAACTTAATTGTTATTGCCACTTTAATGCTACTTAAGCCAGCTAAATAATATAAAGAGAATGTTATGATCAGTTGCCACCAATATGATTACATCGAAATTGCCTGTATGCACCATTTAAGCGTTGAGCTTGTATTAAAAAATGGTGATAGTGTATGCGGCGTAGCAACTGATACAAAACGCAATGCTAATAGAGACGAATGCATAGTTGTTAACGTAAATGGCGAGCTAAAGCTTATAGAACTTACCAGCATTAGTGTAATTAAAGCCCTCAAACAAAACCCGTATTTTAATAAAGTAAACTTTGAGGCTAATTAAACAATCTAGATAATGATGCAAAGGCAGCGCTGTAAACCTATGTTAAAACGAACTATGTATATATCCCGCAACCTTTACTCTAATTAGCAACACCAACCTAATAACTTATTAAACACGGTTTTTTACCTTTTTAAAAAGTCACTTTTATAACAGCTCTAATTACTTGTTTACACTAGATTTATTTAGTACGCTTATTAAGCGAATTGATTGAATTCGATATTATAAATAAGATAAGGAGGTTTTATGCCAGAAAATATAGACTATAAATTTTTAAGTGATCTTGAAGGTGGCTGCAATACAAAAGGCTATGTGCCTGCTCCCGAAGTTAGTAAAAGCGGAGTTACGATAGCTACAGGTTTCGACCTTGGTCAACGAAATGAGGCCGAGCTCAGGGCTTTGAGAATAAACCCGCTTTTGATAAATAAGTTAAAACCCTATTTAGGAGCTAAAGGCAAAAGTGCTGAAGCCATACTTAAAAAATCTCCTCTTATGATTAGCCTAATTCAAGCTAAAGAAATAGATAAGGCAGTAAAATCATCTCATATTAATCAATTGAAATAAAAGTATAATAGCGCTCTGGGGAATAAAAAAAATTCATTGATATACCTCACCAAGCTCAAACAGTTATTACTTCTGTTTCGTTTCAATATGGCATCGGTTTAAGTTCAACTACCCCCAAATTTTGGAAAGCGGTAACATCACAGGATTGGAAGGAAGCTATCAAAATATTAAAGTCATTTGGTGATGCATACCCTACAAGAAGAAGAAAAGAAGCTGCTTTACTGGAAAAAATATAATGAAAATTGAAGCCTATTTAAGCATTTTATTTTTAGTTGGCTGTACAAATGCTGACCTGCGTCAAGATAAAGACATATTAAATAACACTCTAAAGGTATCTTATAAAAATCTGGATAACTCCTTAGAAATAAATCGCACTGGTTTAATGTTTAGTAACGGTGAAAAAGCTAAAAACTGCAACTCATATTTTTTATTGAACTCAAAGTATAGCATTGAAGAGTCAGTCCATAATCAACTTGTTAAAAGTGAGTATTTGATTTGCGAAGCTTTAGATATTCTCATTAAATCAACTTCAATAGAGCCAAAAGAAGGTACTGATTTAAATTTTGGTAGAAGATTGAAAGATCAATTAGATCTTCGAACTTTTCCTTCATCTTTGTATAGAGTAAGCAGTAAAGAGTCGCATACACTTGGATCACTTTTTCCGAAAAATAGCCATGCTGGGCATAACATTGCAGAGTTACAGACTGATGAATGGACTTTCATTCTTGAAGTAGTTGGACTAGCAGATGTAAATGATAATTCTTTTTCAGATTGGATTGTATGGGTTACAGATGAATCTAAAGTGGGTAATTATAAGAGTTATTCAACTATCATAATCGTTGATCCAGATAAGCAGCGTAAACTTGAAGCTATGAAATATCCAGTGAATTAAACTTAATATCCATTAAAAGCTTGAAGAGGTTTTTTTCCTTCATAGTATTTCGTCTATTAAAGAGCCCAAAAAGTCAGATATTGGTTTAGATGTGGTTATAGTTACTTTGCATGGTGGCGATGCATTCACTGTGGATTTTGATACTGCTGTTATTCCGCTTTTTTGGCGACCAAAAGTTAAATTAGTGTCGCGCTTGTATAACATTGAGCACAATAAGACGATTAAAACGTTTAGTGTTTCCAAGTCTATTACATGGCGCGAATTTATTGCTAAAAAATTTAGCTTAAGAGGATTCTTTCATTGGGGCCCTTTGTATCATGCAAAAGACATGGAAATACTGTTGTATAAAGCATGCTACGAGTTGTTAAATAAAATGCGAAAAGCTATTTAACCTGTAGCAATAACAAGCATACTTAAATAGCTCAGCACAGAAAATAGTTCACTTTGTTATTAATGGCAGGTTTTATTTTTAAACTTTACAAGGCGTTAGTGGCTTATGGATAATCCACGATTAGATTCAGAAGATAGAAAACCTATTTGGGATGCGTTGCAAATGTTTTGGATGGATATTGAACCATCTGATGAGCTAGAAAACGCTATAGCTACGTGTGCTAAATCTAAGTATTCAATTTTAGAATTAGAGTATATCTACTGGAATGAAGTTTACCCAGCTGTTAATCAGAATTTTGCACAGCCAATACCTGAGTGGACTGGCTATGATATTGAGCAATTAACAGAGTTAATAATTGCAAATGCAGACAGAATTAAACCAATTAAGTGTAAGTTTTTGCACTTTAGGGCTAACAACTGGTGGAAAGAAATAGCCAGCGGTATAACAAAATATCGAAAAGACATTAGTAAATAACTGGCTGAACACCATACTAATTAGCTAATTTTATGAGGCTTTTACTAGTCAGATATTTATACTAAGCGTAGCAGCGACGCACAGGTCAGTATTTCGATTTTAAAGCACTAACTGGCTTTAACTAAGTAAAAGCTATATCAGCCGCATTTATTAAATACAACTATTCAAATACAATCTCCCCTAAACACAGCTAAGCATAAAAGCTTCGCCAAATAACGTTATTTTAGTAAACGCGAGTTCATATTACGGTGTGTAATATCTTTACACGCATTTTAAGTTAAGCGCTTGAACCGAGCACTTATTTTTAGACTCATTTTACTAGAGATACTTTTTATGAAGTTAAAGTTATTTATTGCCGCTATTATAGCCTCCTCTGTGTCGTTACACGCGGCGCAAGCACAAGCAAGTGCTAAGTTTACTTTTGAAGACTTAAAAGCGTTGGCAAAAGCCTCAGCTGAAAAGCCTTATTCGCCAACTGCAGTTCCTGCCCCTGAGCTTATTGATAAAATTACCTATGACGAACATTGGAAAATACGTTTTAAAGAAGATGAAACCTTATATCCAAATGGTAAAAAGGCTCCTGTGCAATTATTTTACCCTGGCCGATACTTTCCTGAGCCGGTAAGTATTTTCATCAGAGATGATAAAAACAACGTTAAAGAACTGCCTTTTAGTAATACGTTTTTTGATATGCCTGACGACAGCCCTGCCCACGACCTGCCAGAAGGGTTTGGGTTTGCAGGCTTTAGAATTATGCGCCCAGATATAAAACCAGATTGGATATCGTTTTTGGGGGCGTCTTATTTTAGAACTGATGGTCCACAAGGGCAATATGGTTTGTCGGCTCGCGGTATTGCAATTAATACCGGTATGAATCAACCTGAAGAATTTCCTCGCTTTTCGGCATTTTGGTTAGGCCCCGCAGAAAAAAAAGGTGAGAGCATGTCTGTGTGGGCATTGCTTGAGGGGCCCTCTATCACCGGTGCTTATCGGTTTGGTTTAAGTAAAGATAACAAAGAAGCTAAAGGGCATATTACCTCTGTGAGTGCTAATTTGTATATGCGCGCCGATGTAGAGCGCTTAGGCATAGCACCACTAACAAGTATGTATTGGTACTCACAAAAAGATAAAACAGAAGCTAAAGACTGGCGCCCAGAAATTCACGATAGTGATGGCTTAGCGATTCATACTGGGTCGGGCCAGTATATTTGGCGACCGTTAAATAATCCGCAATCGGTGTCGACCAATAGTTTTATTGATGAAAACCCTAAAGGCTTTGGCTTAATACAAAGAGATCGTGACTTTAATAACTACCAAGACGACGGTGTATTTTACAATAAGCGCTCATCAGCATGGATAAAACCTCAGGGTGATTGGGGTAAAGGTGCTGTACAGCTAATCGAAATTCCTACAAAAGATGAAACGTTTGACAATATTGTTGCCTATTGGGTGCCTGAAAAAGAGGTACGTAAAGGCGATGAGTTTACCTTTTCTTATGATATTGAATGGCGTCCACTCGACCCAAAATCAAAAAAACTGGCAAGTGTTGTGAATACACGCCAGGGGCAGGGCGGAATTCCTGGTCAACCTATTCCTGAGGGCGTGAACAAAATGGTGATTGACTTTGAAGGGCCTGTACTTAAAGGGCACGATAGAGAAAGCGGCATAAAGCCTATTGTTGAAGCCAGTAACGGCGAAATACTAGAGCCAATTGGCGCTTACCCAATAGTGGGAACTAACCAATGGCGATTAGCGTTTGATTACAAGCAATCTAACAATAACCCAACGCACATTCGCGCGTATTTAGTGGATAAAAACGGTAAAGCAATAACCGAAACGTGGGTGAGTGATGCAAAGGTAACGATTGAGTAACTATAAAAATTAAAGCGGGTGGCCCTATAATTAGCTTTATGTAGCCACCCGAATAACTGCAAAATAAATATTTTTAGCGAAGGTTGGCTAAAGCAATTCTCTTATTTCAATATACATCTGATGCTTAGTTATAAATTTAATAGGCGCGGCTAGCTACTTGGTGAATTGGCTATTTTAAGTTGCTCCTACTTGTTTTTATGTTTGCTTGTGTGAATAATAAGCATTCGCTCAAAAAAATAATAAAAGTAATTAAATTAAGGATATATATGAAACTTTACCCATACTCAACAATTAAAACAGAAAACCTTAAGGGCCTGCTTCTCGCTTCTAGAATGCTTGGGTTTATGAGTTTTATACTGTTTTTTATAGCTATTTGCATTGGTTTATTTGGTATTTTTTCTAACCTTGGCGCACCTAAAGATTTGGGGAATGGAATAGTTATGTCTACGCCAAATGCCGGTTTACCTGTGATGATAATGTCAATTTGGGGTGCCGTTTCTGCAGTTTGTATTTTAGCTTTTAGTGGCTTATGTGCAGCTGTTGTATCATGTGAATACAAATATACAAAGTCAGTTTAGCTATATACCAACGTATTTAGATAGTAAAAACGGGGCTTCTACTATCTAAATATTTATTTGTAAGACTTGGTTAACTACTGCACACAAATCTAAATTTTTTGTTCTTCTTCCTTATCTCAATAGTCTGATATTCGATTTAATAATACAAAAGCAAATCTACCTTAGCCCTTAATACATCCAAATTGTAGCTAAATTACCTTGATATACCCTAATTTATAGCTAAAATGGCCGGCTTATTTAACGAATGTACCTACTTTATTACTTACATAGTAATGAAAACTGCATTAATAGATGTAAATATTAAGCGTGCAATTTTAAGGCGTGTTATTTACCTCGTTTTATACCAATCCTCAAAATAGATTACTTAATTAAGTGAATTGGTATTTGTAAATTTACGCTAGGATAAAAACGGTTTTGATAATATTAAATGACGATTTACTAATAGGTAAAGGCACTCACAGAGCTTGTTACAGGCACCCAGGTATAGATAATTTATGTATTAAAGTAAGTCATGAAGGGTTTTCTCACGAACAAGAGGAAGAGCTTGCATATTATCAGCGTCTTAATAACAAAAAAATTCAGTGGGATTTATTAACGCGCTATCATGGTGCGGTAGAAACCAATATAGGTAAAGGCTATGTGTTTGACTTGGTAGTCGATTCTAATAATCAATCTTCTAAAACGCTAGAGCATTATTTAAATGAGCCAAATAATGAAGCGTTAGCGGCTCCGCTATTAAAGTTAAAAGATTATTTAATACAAAATTTAGTTATTACCAAAGAAATAAAGCCCAGAAACATTGCCTGTATTAATAATAACGGCACCATTGAACACTGTGTCATTGTGGATGATATTGGTAATACCGAGTTTTTTCCTATTAGTAATTACGTGAGCACAATGGCCAAGTGTAAAATAGATAGAAGATGGCAGCGCTTTGAGGCGAGTTTAAATGAGCTCGGCTTAAGCCTTAATTAGGCTTTAAAAAACAACCATGTAGTTTACTCGCCCTAGTTGCTGTACCATCCGCTGCACTGACGATAACTACTTCTCAAGCTCTTTAATGTAAAGCACAAGTGCGCTGTACATTACGCTAAGGGCTTTTGTTAC
Organism: Pseudoalteromonas sp. MM1; assembly: GCF_030296835.1. Taxonomy (NCBI): domain Bacteria; kingdom Pseudomonadati; phylum Pseudomonadota; class Gammaproteobacteria; order Alteromonadales; family Pseudoalteromonadaceae; genus Pseudoalteromonas; species Pseudoalteromonas sp. MM1. Next base: position 188,823 of record NZ_AP027923.1, read on the forward strand.
ATCCTCATCAATGACAGCTTCTGCGGGGTGATGGCTTATCCCGCCTGGGCTGCGTATAAATAGCATGCCAACAGGGCAAATAGGGGCAATAGCCATGGCGTCGTGCCCAGCGCCAGAGGCAAGTGAAGGTGAGGCTTGGTTGTTAAGTTTACATGCGCTAGAAAACAATTGCTGAATTTGAGTATCACACGCTACGGCGTCGGCCGCATGTGTCCATTGCCAATCGAGCGTTAAATTACGCGATGTTGCAATGTGATCGGCGCGGGTATGTATTGCATTAAGTAATATGGCTAGGTCGTCATCGTTTTGTGCGCGTGCATCTAGGCTTATAGTTGTTTTACCGGCAATGACATTTGTAGCGCCTGGGCGTGCTTGAATTTGCCCTACGGTGGCTACTTCGCCATTACTCGCATTTTTTGCTAGTTGCTCTATAGCAAGTGTCAGTTCGGCGCAGCCTGCTAACGAATCTTGGCGTAAGTTCATTGGTGTAGTGCCTGCATGGCCGCTTTGACCTGTTAGGGTGATCATGGCGCGTTTGGCGCCAGCAATAGCGGTTACTGCGCCTAACGCCTGATTTACCGATTCAAGCACGGGGCCTTGCTCTATGTGGGTTTCCCAGTAACCGAGTAATTCGTTTTTGTTAAGGGCGGCTTTAGCGTAATCATCAGGGTTTAGGCCAAAATCAAGCATGGCTTGGCGCATACTAATGCCATTTGTATCTTGTATATTTAACCACTGCGGGTCAAACTCGTTTGCCAGTGCTTTTGAGCCAATTAATGTGGTGGCAAAGCGGGTGCCTTCTTCATCACAAAAACCCACAACATCTAAATGAAACGGTAAATCAAGCTTAAGCGTATGCGCAAGGGCGGCTATTTCAATACCCAGTAATACCCCTAAAATACCATCAAATGCGCCGGCGTTTGGTACTGTGTCGAGGTGTGAGCCAATAATTAAACGTTTAGCATTTGGGTTAGATGACGCTAAGCGCCCCCATAAATTGCCGACTTCGTCCTGCCACGATTGCATGCCCGCCTCAGCCATCCACGTGGCAGTTATACGGTTACACTCTTTGTGCTCTTTAGATAAATACACACGGTGAATGCCACCTTGCATTTGCGATAGGCCACTGAGCGTTTTACAGCGCAATAACGCACGCGCGGCAAATTTATTAGCCAGCTCAGTGTTTAATAATGGCTCATGGAGGGGGCTTGCGATCGTCATGCTAAATCCTTTTTTATTTATAATGGGCTAGGGCGGCAATAGCGGCTTCGCCTTTAGGGCCTTTATAGCCGTTGGCATGTAAGCAGGCATCTAGGCTTGCCAATGTTTGTAATACGGCATCTTTACGGGCGTTGTAACCCATGGTGCCAATACGCCAAATTTTGCCATGCAGCGGGCCAAACGAGGTGCCAATTTCAATACCAAAGTCAGTTAGCATTTGAGCGCGGACGTGGTCAGCATTAATGCCCTCGGGGATATACACACCCACTACGTTGTTCATTTTATGGTTTAAATCGCCAAATACATTTAAGCCTAGAGCTTGAATACCCGTTAGCATGGCATCGCCGTGTAACTTGTGGCGGGCAACGCAGTTATCTACGCCTTCTTCAATAACAATGCGCGCACATTCTGATGCGCAATACAGCATGCTGGTGGCTTCGGTGTGGTGGTTAAGGCGCTCCTCGCCCCAGTAATTCATGATCATGCCTAAATCAAAGTAGTTTGAGCGTACAAATGGCTCGGTGCCGTCGGTATGCTCTGCGGTACGAATACCCGCTTCTACTTTTTTACGTTTTTGGATCCAATCAGCGCATTTATCGCTCAGTGTTAAAGGCGCAGAGCCAGAAGGACCGCCTAAACATTTTTGCAAACCAGCCGAAAGCGCATCGAGTTTCCACTCATCAGCAGGTAAATCGTTACCTACAATTGAGGCGGTGGCATCGCAGTAAAATAATACGTCGTGCTTTTGGCAAATATCGCCAATGTGTTCAAGCGGTTGGTTCATGGTTGTTGAAGTATCGCCTTGTACCATGGCAAGTACATGGGGTTTTACATCAACAATGGCCTTTTCTATTTGTTCGGGGGTAAATACCTCGCCCCACGGGACTTCTATGGTGTGTACTTTTGCACCTACACGCTCGGCTATTTCAGCAAGCAAGTGGCCAAAGCGCCCCATAATAGGCACCAGCACTTTATCGCCGGGGCGTAAAATAGAGCATAAAACGGCTTCTATGCCTGCGCGCGATGTACCGTCAACTAACATGGTCCATTCGTTTTTGGTTTTAAATATTTCGCGATAGCGAGCCATGGTTTCGTTCATAAAACCGGTCATTACTGGGTCGTATTGGCCAATTAGCTGCGCCGACATAGCACGTAGCACGCGTGGATCTGCGTTTATTGGGCCTGGGCCCATGAGTAAACGCTGCGGCGGATTTAAAGTTTGAATTTGCGTGTTGCTAAACATGTTTTAGGCTCCCAGAGTCTGAATAAGCATACGAATGCCCGTTATCATTAATACAACGGCAAAGGCGCGTTTTAATTGTTTTTGATCTAGCTTGCTACCAATTTTTACGCCAATAGGGGCAAACAAAATAGTAAGCGGAATAATAAGTATAAAAGCAGGTAGGTTTACAAGGCCCCACGTGCCAAGCGGCGCATCGGTGGGTGTAGTACCAATACTTAATAAAGTAATAACGCCCGGTAGCGCAATTAGTAAGCCAAATACAGCAGCGGTGCCAACGGCAACATGAGCACGTACATTAAACGCGTTTAGCATGGGTACGCCAATAGTGCCGCCACCTATGCCAATCATTACCGATAAGCCACCGACAATACTTGCCATAATGCCTTGGCCAAATTTACCTGGTAATTTACTAACAAGCGCAGGTGCGCCAGCTCTAAATAACATGTTTAAGCTAACTAAAATGGCAATACAGGCAAACATAAGTACCAATGCATTACCACGTATTGAGTGCGCTAAGTAGCTACATACAACGGCCATTACTAAAATAAACGGCGCCCAGTATTTAATTAAAGCAAGGTCAATGTTGCCCTTTGCATGGTGCGAGCGAATAGACGAAATAGAAGTAGGCACTATGGTGGCAAGCGATGTGGCAGTGGCTATCATCATGGCCGACTCAGGGCTTACGCCAAAGCCTTGCAGTAAAAAGTACAGCACAGGCACAATTACTATGCCGCCGCCTACACCAAATAGGCCTGCTAAAATACCTGCAAAAATACCGGTTGCTATTAAGGCCGCTATAATCGGCCATTGATTTATTATTTCTGTCATTGTGTTCCTGCTGTAGTTACTGTTGCGCGACCATCTGAACGAGGATCGGTGGCTGCTTCAAGGCTGGTAGGCGTATCTAAAATGGCACCTGCATGACCCATCATTTCATTGTTATTATCAACGCTTACCCAGTCGTGGTCACGTTGATTTAATTCATGTTTAACTTGAATTACTAAGCTTTGCTCTACCTTTAAATTTGTGCTTGTATCGCCCCAGGTGCGCCCTAATAACCAACGCGGGTCGCTTACCGCTTGGGTAATTGATTTATTACGCCATGCGTACCCACTAAATACAGCAGCTTGTGTTTGTGGTTGGCCTTCGCCACCCATGGTGCCGTAGGCAAGGCGCCTGCCATCGTCAAATTTTGCTAAAGCAGGGTTGAGTGTATGAGCCGGTTTTTTATGCGCTTTTAAGGCATTGGCATCGTTGCTATTTAAACTAAAACTTAAACCGCGGTTATTCCACACAAAGCCGCCTTCGCTCATGAGTATTCCGCTGCCAAATTCCCAGTAAACACTTTGAATAAAGCTTACGAGTTGGCCATTTTTATCGCGTGCTGCCATCCAAACGGTATCGCCTGGCTCTGCACTAAATGGCCATTGCTTGGCTTGGTTCATATCTATATTGTTGGCAAGCTGATTTAGACGCTCATCGGTTAGTGCATTTTTATAATCATCGCCAAGCGCATCAGGGTCAGCCCAAAGTGTAGGGCGGTGCGTAAAGCTTTGTTTGGTTGCCTCAACAATTAAGTGCATCCAATCGGCCTCTGTTTTGGCTAAGTGTTTTAGTTTATTAACCGCGCCAATTATTTGCAGCGAATGCACCCCTTGTGTAGGTGCGGGTAAGTTAAAACAATGAATACCCGATAAATTAGCACTAAGTGGTATCACTACATCTGCTTTTGTATTGGCAATGTCGGCTGGGGTAATAATGCTGCCCGCGGCTGCTAAATCGCTTGCAAATGAGTCGGCAAGTTCTCCTTCATAAAAAGCGTTTAAGCCGTGTTTTGCCAAGTGTTCAAAGGTATTGGCAAGTTTTGGGTTTTTAAAATGTTGCCCTGCTTGTAAAGGTTTACCATTGGGGATGTATAGTGCTTTAAAGGCGTCGTTAGTATTGGCAACACTTGCTAGTTTTTCGCAGCCAGCTTGCAGGCTTTTTGATACTGTGAATCCTTCGCGAGCAAGCTTAATAGCGGGCGCTAAAATAGTACTTAGTGGTAGGGCTGCGTGCTCATCTACCTCAAGGGCTTTTTGCCAGCCACGAAGCGTAGCCGCTTGAGTCAATGCGCTTAAACCGCCACGCTCTGGTATCTGTTGCTCATTACTGTAGGCGCTTATATCGTTTGGTGCGCGCCCGCAGGCATCAATGGCAGTGGGTATACTTTGGTTTGGGTTATCAATAAGCCAAAAACTGTCGCCGCCAATCGAGTTCATATGTGGGTAAACCACGCTAATAGCAGCCGCTGCCGCTACCATGGCTTCAACGGCTGTACCGCCTTGTTTTAGTATTTGGGTGCCTGCCTCAGTTGCTGCAAAATGCGGGGCAGTAAAGGCAATGTTGTGTGTGCTCATGCAAGTGTGTCCTGTTTAAAGTGTGCAGCTAATTGTTGTACGCAGGCAAGTAGGCTTTTATCGTTGCCGTGGCTCATCATTAATGAAAACCCATACGGGTGCCCATTTTCTAAATTAGCCAATGGTAAGTGCACTTGCACCGAGCGGCTCAAGCCCGCAATGGCCGATAAGGTAATAATTTGCATACGTAGGGCGCTTGTGTCGGCGCCCAATTTAGGTGCAGTTGTGGGTGTGGTTGGCAAAAATAAACAACTGTTTGTGTTTAGGTTTTTAGTTATTAGTGTTTGCCATTGGGTTTGTACTTTTAGTGCTTCTTGTTCTTCTTGGGCGGTTAGTGCTAATGCCATTTTAAAACGTGCCGCAATTGCCGGAGCAAACTGGGGAAGTTGCCCTGGCAATTGAAGCCAATCTTTATGCGTTTTTGCGATTGCTCGCCCTTGCAGTATTCTAAAACTATCAGCGAGCTCGCTTAACAAGTTGCTATTAGGCAGTTCAAATTTTTTATGGTGTTTAAAATAAGGCTTGGTTTTTTCAAGTAGTTGTTTAATAGGTGTTTGTAAAGCAGGGCTTACTAGCTCAAATAATGGCTCGCAAATAACTAAAGTATCAACGTTATTAATAGCTTGATTTGGTAACAATACATTGCCTACATCGCTTAGTAGCTTTGCACTTTGCGTAAGCCAGCCAATGGTATCAAATGGGGGCGCGAGCGGAATTAGGCCGTCTTTTTCAATGACGTTATGGCTTGGCCTTATACCAAATAAGCCGCAGTAACTTGCGGGTATTCTAATCGAGCCGCCCGTATCGGTACCTAAGCCAATATCGGCTAAGTTAGCCGCAACGGCGGCCGCCGAACCCATACTCGAACCGCCACTTGCATGACCGCTAAGTTTTGGGTTTTGTGCCGCCCCATAGTGAATGTTATTTCCCTCTAAGCTGTAAGCAAGCTCATCGGTGTGGGTAAAGCCTGTAAAGCTACAACCCTCATTCATTAACTTATTTACCGCACTTGCTGTTTGCTGAGCAGGTTTTGCTGCTTTAAACCAGCTAGGGTTACCTGCGCTGTTGCGATCGCCTTTAACAGCAAATACATCTTTTACCGCAAGGCGCTTATTTACTAATGTGCCGTGAGTTTGTGTTTGCCATGCTTTTGGACCATGGTCACAAAAAATACCGGTTAAATTATTATGTGTTTTGGTACTCATATCACCACTCGTTATAAAGTAAATCTGACCAACTGGTTATAATCAGATTTAGGGTGATTAAAAAGACGAATTAGTTATTATTATTTTTCAGCCCACTGCGTAACATCTTATTTTTATTTTACAGAGCCTGATCCGCTTTTTAATCGGTTAGCCTATTATATTGCCTAAAAGCTAAGCAAAAGCAATGCCAAATACAATAAAGTTGTCCGCTCGGTCAGGTTTTTATGGGTTTGTATGGTATTTATAAAAATTTAAGTAATAAATAGGGTGTAATTTAGGGGTAAAAACACACCAAGTTGGTGCGTGTCTGCACCATCTTGGTTGTAAGTTGGGGGTTTACAATAGTGTAATTGGGCTAATTATTAAGCCGTTTACATCGGCGTATAACCAATCATTTGGCTTAATTGTGGTGCTAAGCATGGTCACTTTTTGGTTTTTATCGCCAAAGCCACGTTTTAGAGTACTGCGCGGGGTTGAGCCCAGCGCCATAACCGGTAAATCCATAGTGGCAAGTATTTCTATATCGCGGCAACAGCCGTTAATAACAACGCCTTCCCAGCCATTCTTTAACGCGCGCTCTGCCATTATATCGCCTATAAATGCATAGCGCTTGCTAGCAAAGCCATCAATAACTAATATTTTTCCCTTACCGTTTTCATGCAGTATATCGGCGGCGAATGAATTGTCTTCTGGGCAGGTAACAGTGACTGCTTGACCACTAAAGGTGGTTTTTTTACCAAAGTGGCGCAGGCCGCTGTCGGCTACTTGTACGCTTTCGCGGTGATCGTCAAATAAATCGGGGGTTGTAAAGTTATCCATAGGTTAAGCCTCACTTTGCTCGGGTATTTTTAAGCCAATACCTTTTAAAATTATGTGGGCAGTTGATTGCGTTATTTGTGCCACATCGGTTTCGTCGTATTCTAATTTGTTCATTACGAGTAGCACTTCAGCCTGAAAATCGGCGTAGTACTGTGTAGTTGACCAAATGGTAAATAATAAATGGTAAGGGTCAACATTATCCATTTTGTTTGCATCTATCCAGGTCTGAAACACGTCTACTTTTTGTTTTACCCACGGGCGCGTGTTGGTTCTAAAATAGTTTTGCAAATACGGAGCACCGCGTAGTATTTCACTGGCAAATAAACGTGATTGCAGCGGCTGATTTACGGCAAGTATTACCTTGCTCTTAATATAGTGATAAAGCACACGTGCAGGGTCGTCCTCAGGAGTTACGTTATCTAAGCCTAAGTTCCAGTGGGCAATAATGCGGTCTATTACGTTTTCGTATAGGCCGTCTTTGCTTTTAAAATAATATAAAATATTGGCCTTAGGAACGCCTGCTTCTTTGGCAACCATGCTCATACTGGTGCCATCGTAACCAAGCTGAGAAAATAATTGCTCGGCGGCATCGAGTATCAATGTTTGGTTTTTTACTCGGGTGAGTTCTTTTTTATTTGGCTTTGTTTGTGTGCTCATTATGGCGATGCTGTTTTTAAGGTGTTGAATGATTGTAACTTTACTGACCAAAAGGTCAAACACTTAAGTGCAGGCTAAAAACGCCTTTATAACAATAAATGATGGGCAACAATTGTTTAAACCAGTAATTACTGTTAGCGTTACGTCAAACATAAGTAGTACTTTTAGGTAGTTAATGGACTTTTTTTCTAATCATAAATACACGCTTTATGGCATTGCCGCTATTTTATTATGGAGCTGTTTAGTGGCTCTGCTTAGGGATGTTTCGGAGTTATTTGGCCCCATAGGCGGGGCGGCACTAATGTACAGTGTAAGCGCGCTGTTTTTAATGTTGGTAATGGGGCGGCCTAAGTTTGCTGGATTTAATAAGCGTTATATTATTTGGGGGACTGCCTTATTTGCACTTTACGAGGTGTGTTTAGCGTTGTTTGTGGGGCTGGCTAATAATCGCCACCAAGCGGTAGAAATGGCCGTTATAAATTACTTATGGCCAACGCTTACTATTTTTCTCAGTATTATCGTTAACCGTAGTAAAGTAAGTGTATGGATTTACCCAGGTATGCTGCTTGCCTTTTTTGGTGTTGCGTGGTGCGTTGGTGGTGACAGTGGTTTATCTGTTAATAGTATTATGGGCAATTTTGCAAGTAATCCCATCGCTTACTTGTTGGCGTTTGTAGCCCCTTTTATATGGTCTGTTTACTGCGTAATTACTCAAAAAAATAGCAATGGGCAAAATGCCATTGTGCTGTTTTTTGTTGCCACAGCGCTAAGCTTATGGGTGTTGTATGGTTTAAGTGACGAGCCAAAAATGACCTTTACACTACACGCTACCGTGACGCTTATTTTAGCTGGTGTGGTTGTTGGCAGCGGGTATGCCCTTTGGAACCAAGCAATTATTGGCGGTAACTTAATGTTGCTTGGTACGCTTTCGTATTTTACGCCGGTTTTCTCGGCGATTATTTCAGCCCTTTATTTGTCTATTACGCTTAGTGCCTCGTTTTGGCAAGGGGTAATAATGGTCACTGGCGGCTCACTCGTGTGTTATTTTGTAACCCGTGAAAAACCAATTAAAAACCAAGTTAATGTTGTAAATTAACGGTGTAAACGCATCCTTTTTTAGCTGTGTTTGTTTAGCCAATTAAGTGCCAGTGGCCATAGTCCATCTGATTTTTTACTAAAAAACTTCATATGGCCAATTTCTTTTAAGCCATAGTCGTGTGGGTTTAAGGTTAACTTACTCGCTTTTAATTTAGGGAATACCGAGAGCATATCGACGACATTCGCGTTATTTGCAATGTCGTCGTCGGTAGCATTAACCCAAAGCGAGGGCATAGCAAGCGTGTTGTAACAGTGTTGAAATACGGTATCGCCAAATGCCGATTGCACATAACCTTGCGCGTTACACCATTTTTGCCACTGCTTAGCAACGCCTTTAGGTAGGGGCTCGCCCATCCCAAACCATTGTGATTTAGTATGGCCAAATAGTGCGTTACTGAGAGGAATAACCCCATTCATAAAAAAGTGCGCTTTAACTTGATACGCCAAGCGCATATTGGTTAATTTTCCTGACGAGCAAGCAAAGTTAAACGCTGAGCTTAACTGTTCTGCATTATGCATAAGCCCCACTAATTGCCCGCCGGCGCTGTGGCCAACTAAATGATAGGAAATATCAGGAAAGGTTTTTTGCAAATACTCAAGCACGGCTGGCATGTCTTGCTCGCCCCAAGTTTGTAAGTTGGCCTTACTTTTTTTAATACTGTGGTTAAGCGATTGGCCAATACCTCGGTTATCAAAGGTAATTACGCCAAAGCCATGCTGCTGTAAGTAAGTAGCAAAGTTTGCATAAAACTGTTGTTTTATACCGGTAGCAGGGGCAATCATCACCGCACCTTTAACAGGGCTGGTGGGTGTAAATATACGGGCGCTTAGGGTTTGCCTGTCGTTACAGGTTATAGTGGTGTGCTCAAAGTGTGGTGCGGTCATTAGAATTATTATTTCCCATATAAAGTACATAGGTAAAAATAGTAACTGGTTAGACCAGTTTTATCAAGAGGGGTAGGCATTGTATAAACCACGCCCCAAATGAAGTGGGGCGAGAGGAAGGTTTAAATATTTAAATAACTATGGGAGTGAACTTGTTTTCTAAATCTTGCTATTTGCATAAGCACAGCATAGCTGATCTTTAATTAGATTTACTGTTTACCTGTGCGAGTAAGTCGAGTACTTTTTGTTGACCAAAAGTTTGTGCAAATTGTTCAGCGGTTTGGCCTGCTTTGTTTTGATGTGCGTTATCGCAATCAAGGCTAACAAGTGTTTTAGCTATGCTAAATTCGCCTCTAAATATGGCGGCCATTAGGGCTGTGTTACCGCGGTTGTCTTCAAGGCAGGCATTAGCACCTAGTTGCAATAAAGTGTTTACCGTATTTTTATTGCCGTGGTAGGTGGCAATCATTAGCGCGGTGTAACCTTTGTTGTTGTAACTATTAATAGGAATGCCAGCATCAACAAATTGCGTTATTACGGCGGTGTCGTCGGTGCGTGCGGCAGCAAAGTAATAAGCAAGTAGGCTTTCGTACTGTGCTTGGGCGGTTGTTGGCTCATTTACAGGGCTTTGTGGCTCATTACTAAAGCTTGAAAAGCTCATCACTAAAGTAAATATAATAAGTAATTTACGCATACTGTTTACCTTTTTAAAAAGAGGAAAGCTAGGCTTCCCTCAATAACTTACAGGTTGGGTAAAATATTAAAGCTTAGCGGCTAGTTGCTTAACTTGTTTCATGTCGCCGTTTACAGCGTTAGTTAAGCGTGTACCGTATTCGCTATCTGCTTTGTAGAAGTGGCTAAGCATTTTGTGCATAACTTTGCTGTCTTTCACTTTGCCTAAATCGCCGGCTAAGTTGTTAACTAAGTTAGTACGCTCTTGCTTACTAAAGCTGCGGTAAAGTACGCCAGCTTGAGCAAAGTTTTGCTGCTTTTTAATCGCTGCTTGTTGTACGTAACCTTTAAGCTCTGTGTTACTTCTACGTGCAATTGGGTTTTCTGCAACATTTTCGTGGCTAGGTTGGTAGTTCACGTTGCTTGTTGTATTACCGTAGTTCATTGCGCCGTCTTGGTTGTAGTTAACCACTTCAACTTTTGCACGGTTAATTGGCAATTGTTGGTGGTTAGCACCTAAGCGGTACATTTGCGTATCAGCGTAAGAGAAAACACGCCCTTGTAATAGTCTGTCTTCAGATGGTTCAATACCAGGAATTACATTTGCCGGTGCCATTGCAACTTGTTCTGTAGATTGGAAGAAGTTAGTTGGCATACGGTTTAAGGTCATTGTGCCTACTTTAACTTCTTTTACATCTAACCACATTTTTGTTGCATCTAATGGGTTGTAGTCAAAGTCATCTAACTGCGACGGATCAAGTGTTTTAATGTATAGGTCCCACTTAGGGAAGTTGCCTTTACCAATCTCACTGTATAGGTCACGTGTTAAGTGTTGGAAATCTTGGCTTTGCACTTCAGCTACTTCTTTTGAGTCAAGGTTATCTATACCTTGTTGGCTTACCCAGTGGAATTTAACGTATTTAACATCGCCTGATTTATTGATCATTTTGTATGCGTGTACGCCCCAGCCGTCCATTTTACGTAGGCTTGCTGGTGTACCGTAGTCACTGTAAACCCACGTTAGCATGTGAGTTGAGCCCGGCTCGTAAGAGAAAAAGTCAAAAAAGCGGTTAGGATCTTGAATGTTATCTACCGGAGATGGCTTTAACGAGTGAACCATATCTGGGAATTTAATCGCATCACGAATAAAGAACACTGGTAAGTTGTTACCTACTAAATCCCAGTTACCTTGGTCTGTGTAAAACTTAGTAGCAAAACCACGTGGGTCACGCAGTGTTTCTGGGCTACCTTTTGAATGAATTACTGATGAAAAACGTACAAACACATCAGTTTCTTTGCCTGCTTCTGCAAATGGTGCAGCAATTGTTAAGTCATCTAATTCTTTAGATGCTACAAACACACCGTGAGCACCAGTACCACGTGCATGTACTACACGCTCAGGAATACGTTCACGAGCAAAACGTTGTAGCTTTTGAATTAGTTGTACGTCTTCAAGTAATACACTGCCGCGCTCGCCAGCAGTAATTGAATTTTGGTTATCGCCAACAGCTGCGCCGTTGTCTTTGGTAAGTGTAGTGGCTGCACTTGCAGGTAATGCCATTGCTAAAGCTAATGCGCTTAGCGTTAACGTAGATTTATTATTAATAGTATTTTTTTGAGTATTCATTGTCGACCTCATCTGTATAAAAGTGCCGGCAGTGTTGCTGGCTGTTTAACTGTTAACGAGTGTATTAACAAAAGTGAGTTCGGTAAAATTGATTGTTTAGATTGGAGTAATCATAAATTTGGATTGTTGTTTGTTAGCTGCCTTCTATTTTCTAAATAGCGATTTTGCAATGTTCGACCTTAGTCGTAATTGCAATTTTGAAATCAATGAAAATACAGACAATTTCATATTTAATGAATAAATATTCACCACTGTGGTGCGTTTTTCACTAACAAGATGTTGACTTATTATAACAATAAAGAGAATATGCTCACTTGCTGGGCTTATGCTCAAGGTGGGGTTGCACCAAACTAGGTGCATAAAAAGGGGCAATATGAATACTAAAATAGAATTAGTTATTTTTGATTGTGATGGCGTTGTTATAGATAGCGAAATATTAAGCGCGCAAGTGTTAATAAACATGCTTGCAGAGATTGGCGTTAATATTGACCGAGCCTATGTACAGCAATATTTTTTGGGCTGTAATTTTAAAACAGTGACCCAAAACTTATTCGATACCTTTAACGTGTCCTTAGCTGAGAGCTTTGAAGCCGATTACCGAGAAGCATTATTAAACGAGTTCGAAACTGCATTAATGCCAACAAATAGCATTAAAGAAGTTTTACAACACCTAGCGGTACCTTGTTGTATTGCTACAAGCAGTAGCCCTAAGCGCACAGCTAAAGCACTGAATGTTGTAAATCTTGAGCAGCACTTTAATAAGGTATTTACCTCAAGTGAGGTAAAAAATGGTAAGCCCGCACCCGATTTATTTTTACATGCCGCTGAGCAAATGGGCGTGAAGCCTCAAAATTGTTTAGTGATTGAAGATTCAAAAGCCGGCGTGAGCGCCGCACTTGCCGCCAATATGCAAGTTTTGCATTACAGTGGTGGCGGGCATATGCAAGATGCAGTGAACTTTGTTCACCAAGCTTACCCAGAGGTAGCGCATTTAACACATTGGGATGACTTTTATAAGCAGTACCCAGCATTACAAACACAGTAATAGAATATCAACGTTGAGCTTTATTACACTGACCAAGCTTAACGTAACAATGCATTAATTATTAAGTAGTTATAGTAGTAGCATTATAAAAAGGCACGGTGTTTTACTCATTGTTAATCTAAATAAAAAACACTTATTTAAATTAACAGTTAGGGCTGTGCTTAAAACAATAGGAAAATACCATGGCATCAAGTCCACACACACAAACATTTAACGATGTTAACGAAGAGCAATTGCCTGTTGCTAATCATAAGCTTCATGGTTGGAAGCACTTTGCCGGTTTATACGCTGGTGAACATGTAGCTGCAACCGAGTTTGTTATTGGTGCAACTTTTGTTGCATTAGGCGCATCAACCATCGACATTCTATTAGGTCTATTAATTGGTAACCTATTAGCAATGTGTTCGTGGTGGCTAATTACCTCGCCAATTGCGGTAGAAACACGTTTAAGTTTATACAACTACCTAAATAAAATTGCCGGTAACTCAATGACCAAGCTCTATAACTGGGCAAACGTGGTCATATTTAGTGTTATATCCGCCGCCATGATCACGGTATCGGCAACCGCAGTACGGTTTTTGTTTGATATTCCCGCGCAACTCGATTGGTATCCTAACAGCTTAGCATTTGTGGCCATTGTATTATCGGTTGGCTCTATAGTTGTATTTGTGGCTATGTATGGTTTTTCAACCGTTGCTGATTTTTCTAAAATTTGTGCTCCATGGCTATTTGTTATTTTTATAGCAGGCTCGTTTGCATTGTTCCCAGAGCTTTCTAATCATGTATTAGGAGCAACCACGCTAACAGGGGTTGATGACTTTATGGCAATAGGGGATTCATCAATCTGGACCGGCACAAACGCTGATGGCGAAAAAGGTATTGGCTTATTAGAAGTGATTGGTTTTGCATGGGCTGCAAACTCTATTACTCACTTTGGCTTGATTGACATGGCAATTTTTAGATTTGCTAAACGTAAAAGTTACGGTTTGTTTTCAGGCGTAGGTATGTTTTTTGGTCATTACATTGCATGGATCTCGGCCGGTATTATGGGCGCAGGTGTTGCGGTATTACTTAAAACAACTATTTCATCACTTGATCCGGGTGATGTTGCTTACCACGCATTAGGCTGGACGGGTTTTGTAATTGTAATTATTGCAGGCTGGACAACAGCTAACGCCAACCTTTACCGTGCAGGCCTTGCTGCGCAATCTATTTTTGTTGACCAATCACGTGAGCGTACAACCGCTATTGTAGGTGTTGTAACTGTTATAATTGCGTGTTTCCCGTTTGTATTTTCGCAAATGTTACCGCTTTTAACTTACGCAGGCTTATTAGTAGTGCCGGTGGGCGGCATTGTATTTGCTGAGCATGTTTTATTTCCTAAAATTGGTTTAACTCGTTACTGGGCTAAATACAAAAACATTACACGCAGCGTACCGGCCATTGCCTCTTGGGCATTAGCACTTGTGTTTGGCTTTGGTTTAAATGCAATTGATGTAATGTCGTTTTATTACCTATTCATCCCTACGTGGTTCTTCACTATTGTTGTTTACACGCTACTGGCTAAAAAATACGGCGCAGATGAAGACTACAGCAAAGAAATTGCAGCAGAAGAGCAAGAGCAAAAAGACATTAAAGAGTACCAGGCAGGCTTGGCTGAAGATGTTCAAGCCCCTGTTGTGGATAACTCTATGCTAACTAAAGTATTGAATGCTGTTTCTACCGTTTCGTTACTTATTATTTTTGGCTTTGCCAGCCAAGTTATGTTTTTTAGTGACAGCATGAGCATTTACGCAGGAAATAAAACGCAGTTTGAAATTGCCTGTTTTATTTGCACCATTATTTATTTTGCAACCGCTTACTGGTCGCTATTGCGCCATAAAGCACTTAATACTGCATCTTAATTTTAAATTTTAATATTGTTTTAGTAAGGCCGCACCATGACGCAACACCAGCACACTGACGCTCTTGTTAAAGGGCTAAACCAACAGAGCTTGGCAGATATGCCAAGCCATGTAGATACACCAAGCTACGACCGCAGTAAGCTAAAAGCGGGTATAGTTCATATTGGTGTGGGCGGTTTTCACCGTGCTCACCAAGCTGTGTACGTTAACGAGCTTTTAAAAACGCCTGGTGCTGAGCAGTGGGGTATTTGTGGTGTAGGCTTATTAGAGGGTAACCGTGGTCTGCGCGATATTTTAAAACAGCAAGACTACCTTTACACGCTTACGGTAAGGCACCCAAATGGGCAAATAGATAACAAAGTTATTGGCTCTATGATTGACTTTTTGTTTGCCCCAGAGGACAAGCAAGCGGTTATTAATAAGCTAGCGCACAGCGATACACACATTGTGTCGTTAACCATTACCGAAGGCGGCTATAACTTTAACCCAGTAACGGGTGAGTTTGACTACTCAAACCCAGACATTATTAACGACATTAATAACCCTAACGACCCAATCACGGCGTTTGGTTACATTACTGCTGCGCTAAAGTTGCGTAAAGAACAAGGCCTTGATGCGTTTACAGTACAGTCGTGCGATAACATTCAGCACAACGGTAATGTAACGCGCAAAATGTTACTTGCCTTTGTAGCCGAGCAAGACAAAGAGTTAAGCGAGTGGATTGCCACTAACGTTACGTTCCCAAATGCAATGGTTGACCGTATTACGCCAGTATCTAAGAAGAGCGATATTGATTACGTTGTTGATGCTTACGGTGTTAGCGATGAGTGGCCAATTACGTGTGAATCGTTTACTCAATGGGTGATTGAAGACTCATTTTGCTGCGGACGCCCAGCTTGGGATAACGTTGGTGCACAATTTGTAAGTGACGTAACACCTTTTGAGACGATGAAAATTCGCTTATTGAATGCAGGTCATTCAGTATTGGGTTTACTAGGCTCTGTTCATGGCTATGGCACAATTGACGAAACAGTATCCGATCCTTTATTTGCAAAGTACCTACGTGCGTTTATGGATAAAGAGGTAACGCCTAACCTAGCGCAACTAGAAGGCATTGACCTGGAAGTATACAAAGACACACTTATAGAACGCTTTGCTAATCCTAACATTAAAGATAGCTTATCGCGTATTTGTTCAGAAAGTGCAGCTAAACTACCTAAATTTTTAATTGCCACTATTAACGAAAACTTAGCGCAAGGCCGTGATGTGTCACTTGCTACACTGGTTATTGCTGCATGGTGTTTTTACAGTGACAAAGAAACAGATGAGCAAGGCAATACCCTTGAAGTAATTGATGCAATGCAAAGCGAGCTACATGAAGCCGCTGCTAAAACGGCCACCGATGACCTTGCATTTTTATCGCTAACAAGCCTATTTGGCGATTTAAACACGCAAAGCGCATTTACGTCTCACTACAAAAATAATGTAGAAGCGTTATACGCACCGGCAAGCAAAATAAAAGCAATTATGAATAACGTCCTTGAGCCTAAAGGTAATTAATGATGAGCATTTTAATTGATTCTAAACAAGGTAAAGACGTAAGCGTAAGTTGCTTTGGCGAAGTGTTATGGGATTGTTTTGCAAACGATAAACGCTTAGGCGGCGCGCCGCTTAACATGTGTGTGCGTATTAACTCACTGGGCATTAAAGCCGACATGATAAGCGCGGTAGGTAACGATGAACTTGGTACTGAGTTACTCAGTGAAATTAAAAACAAAGGCGTAAGCTGCGAATACATTGGCGTTAATAACAACAAAAAAACCAGCACCGTACAAGTTACCTTAGATAAAAGCGGCTCAGCCAGCTACGAAATAGTTGCCGATACTGCGTGGGATAACATTGAGCTTACTAACTCACTTATTGAAAAAGTAAAAGCCAGTGATGTATTTGTATTTGGTAGCCTAATTGGCCGCAGCGAAGCCTCACTTGCTACATTAAACCAGTTGGTTGATGTGGCTAACTTTAAAGTGTTTGATGTAAATTTACGTGCACCGCATTACACGCTAAAAACATTAGTTGAGCTAATGAACAAAGCCGACTTCATCAAGTTAAACGATGAAGAGCTTTACGAAATTGCTAAAGCAATGGGCTGTAAGTTCCATTCACTTGAGCAAAACTTAGCGTTTATTGCAGAGCAAACTAACACCGAATACCTTTGTGTAACCAAAGGCAGCCACGGTGCGCTACTCACTATTAAAGGTGAGAATTACTATAACTCAGGTTATTTAATTAGCGTTGTAGATACAGTTGGCGCAGGGGATTCGTTTTTAGGTTCGTTAATTTATCAGCTTTGTAGTAGCGATTGTGCTCAGCACGCTGTTGATTTTGCTTGTGCCGTAGGCGCTATGGTTGCACAAAGCGCCGGTGCGACACCTACATTAACGCATGAACAAATTAATGAGTTTATGAGCCCAGCTTAATGTAACAAATCACAGTTACACCCAATCATTGTGTGTGTAAGCGGTTTTACTTTTATAGTAAAGCCGCTTTTTTTTGCTTTAATTTTTATTTATTAAGCCATTTAGATTAAGTGTTGAGCAAGGTGCATAAAAAGTGGCTGGTGTATTAGCTATTCGTCTTATAGCGGGGGAATTAATACTTTGTTAATGTTCGTCGATTATTCACGGATTGAAAAGGCGGAGCGGAAATTACACGCTCTATACTCCAAATACAAAAAGAGAAACGTGCTTTATGATCATCTTTTTTATCTGCATCACAATTTTAATACTGGGATATAAGTTTTATAGCCCATTTGTTGAAAAACAAGCAGGTATGGATACAACAGTTGATACACCGCAAAAACGCTTTAGCGAAGGTGTTGACTATGTAGCCATTCACCCTGTGCGTGCATTTTTAATTCAGTTTTTAAATATTGCCGGCGTAGGCCCAATATTTGGCCCAATTTTAGGTGCGCTTTACGGCCCAGTTGCCTTAGTTTGGATTGTGCTAGGTAACGTATTAGGCGGTGCAGTACACGACTTCTTCTCGGGTGTGATGAGCATTAAAGAAGATGGTAAAAGCTTACCAGAAATAGCAGGGCACTATTACAACGTTGTATTTAAAGGCTTTATGCTAATATTTACAGCCATGCTGTTATTTTTTGTAGGCGTTGTATTTATTATGAGCCCAGCGGGCTTATTAAGTAACCTAGATGTGTTTGAAGGCACTTTTTTAGCTAACAATACATTTTGGGTTTTGGCTATTTTAGCGTACTACTTTTTAGCAACGTTACTGCCAATTGATAAAATTATTACTAAATTTTACCCATTGTTTGGCTTATTAATGATAGTAATGACCACGCTAATAGCCGGTGCGTTATTACTCGATGCGCCACACTTGCCGGTAGCAGGCGACTTTTTAGCGTACTTTGAAGCAGACCACGCGCACGACTTTTTAGAGCCAAACCCAGATGGCCTACCAACATGGCCGTTACTATTTATTACCATTACTTGTGGTGCCATTAGTGGTTTCCACTCTACCCAAGCGCCTATTATTGCCCGCTGTTTAACAAACGAAAAATACGTACGCCCAGTCTATTATGGCGCAATGATGTGTGAAGGCATTGTAGGTTGTGTATGGGCACTTGCGGGTATTGCTGCATTCCCAGAAGGTTACGCTGGCTTAAAAGCATTGCTTGACCAAGGTGGCCCAGGTTTAGTGGTTAACCATGTAGCAAATAGTTACTTAGGCGTAATGGGTGGTATTATGGCCATTATTGCTGTTGCGGTGTTCCCTATTACCTCTGGCGATACGGCGTTCCGTTCACTGCGTTTAACCGTGGTTGATGCGTTTAATATTCCGCAAAGCTTACGTAATCGCTTATTACTGGCAGTGCCAATTTTAACGATTGCCTTTTTTATGACTAAATTAGATTTCTCAGTTATTTGGCGCTACTTTGCATTTTCAAACATGCTGCTTTCAACCAGTGTACTATGGCTTGCTACTAAGTACTTGTTTGATAGACGTGCCTTTCATTGGATCACCAGCGTACCTGCTGTAATTGCAACCGGTGTTACTATCTCGTATATAATGACCGCCGCAATTGGCTTTAACTTATCTGCTGATTTAGGTAAACCAATTGGTGCTGCTGTAGTTATTATTGGCTTAATTGCATTAGTGTTTGTACACTCTAAACATAAAAAGTTAGATGTAGCATAACAGCTTAAAAATTTAAGAAAGCGAGCTTACTAAGCTCGCTTTTTTTATGCGTAAAAAAGCAAAACTAAAGGGTGTAAAGATGAAAATATCCGCCGATTTTACCCAGAGAGTCGTTGTTCATAGTGAGCAACTTAATTGGACCCCTTCGCCAATGACGGGCGTTGATAGGCGCCCACTTGATAGAGTAGGCGCAGAGGTTGCACGCGCTACAAGTATTGTGCGCTATGCACCAGGGAGCGAATTTTCGCCGCATGTACATAACGGTGGTGAAGAGTTTTTTGTGTTAGAAGGGGTATTTCAAGACGAACATGGGGATTTCCCCCAAGGGTCGTATATTCGTAACCCACCGCAATCAAAGCACAAACCAGGCTCCGATGAAGGCTGCATAATATTTGTAAAGCTTTGGCAATTTCAGCCACAAGATAGAACCCACGTACGCCTTCAAACACAGCATATGGGCAGCGTGCAACACACCACATTTAAAGGGCTTGCCATTACACCGCTTTATAAAGATGAGGTTGAAGACGTGAGCCTATTGCATTTTGAAGCAGGTGCTAACATGCAAATTAGCGCAATGGGTGGTGCTGAGCTACTTGTGCTTGAAGGCGAGGTAACTGAGCAATCAGACGTATTAGTAAAACACAGCTGGTTAAGGCTGCCTGTGAATAGTGAGCTTAATATAACCGCTGGTAAGCAAGGTGCAAAAGTGTGGCTAAAATTAGGCCATTTAACCGATGTAGATAAGCAAATAGCGCGTGTGCAAAGTGCTTAACAATTACCATTATTTAGCAGTTTTGTTTGATTTAGTTCAGGATTAATTAACTTAATAGGGTGTAGTTTTATAGTTTAACTCAGTAAGTGATGGGTATTTTTGGGGTTTTTATTTTTTAAAGGGAATAATTTCACTTTATAGGCTTTAATTAACTCCAACTTTCGTTATTAAACCCACTCACACAGGCTGTAAATAACATAAGCGCACCCAGTTAAGGAGAGCAGCATGGTACACACAACACATGGTTTATCTATTGGTATTGAACGCGCAGGCCGAGAATTCTTTTTAAAATTTAAAGCCGTGGGCACACTTACCCACGACGACTATAAAGTGATAACCCCCATGATCGACTCAGCGCTTGGCGAGGTTAAACACCCGATAGCAAATGTACTTATTGATGCCAGCGAACTAGATGGCTGGGAGCTTCGCGCCGCGTGGGATGATTTAAAGCTTGGCGTAAGGCACTCAAAAGAATTTAATAAAATTGCTATTTATGGCAATCAAGAATGGCAAGCCCGCATGGCTAAAATAGGCAACTGGTTTATTTCAGGCGAGGTGCAATACTACGAAAACGCCACCGCCGCCATAGATTGGCTAGATGAATAATTAAATAATAAAAAACGCTCACAAGAGCGTTTTTTATTATTTAAAGCAACTTACACTCTACTCAAGAGTTATATTACATCAGCTAGCACTGGTAATGCCGGAAATGCCCCCTTAGCTAAACAGGCTTTAGAGCCACATTGAAGGGCAAATTGGAGGGCGTTTTTTATGCTGGTTTCATCATTTAACTTATCTGCTAGTGATAAATCACTCCCTAAGTTATTTAAATAGTATAAAGCCCCCGCTATAAAGGCATCGCCCGCGCTTGTTGTATCTACTGCGTTTATTTTTGGTGCCGATTCGTTAAGTATAAATGCGCTGTGGTAAACCGTAGCAGGCTCAGGCCCGTCGGTTAAAAATACCAGTTTTACTCCGGTATTTAATAATGTTTGAATGTAATCTTCGCCCGTTGTTTCGCTATGCAGCGCTAAAAAATTAAGTTCATCGCGCGAAAGCTTAACTATGTCGCAATAGGTATAACAGGCTTGTACATTGCTTGCTATATCATGGGTGTTTTCCCACAAGCTATAGCGTAAATTTACGTCAAAGCTGACGAGCTTGTTATGTGTTTTAGCAAGTTCTAGCGCTTTAAGTGTTGTATTGGCAATTACTGGGTCGGTTAGGGTGTTTGAGCAAAAGTGCAGGGTACTTATGTTTTGCCAATTTATTTGCGCTAAATGCGCTTGGGTTAAAAGTACATCGGCTGTGTTGTGGCGGTAAAAGCCAAAACTGCGCTCGCCTGTTTCATCAAGGCTTACTATTACCATGGCGGTTTGTGAGCCAGTAATGGTAAATAAATAGTCTGTATTTACATTGTATTGAGCCAATGCATTACTTAATTGATTGGCAAAATGATCGTCACCTTTACCACCACAAAATGCAGCCTCACCGCCAAGTTTTGCATAGCCAACAGCAACATTAGCAGGTGCACCACCAGGGATGGGTAAGTACGCTGAGTTATGAGCATCTTGAGGCAGCATATCAATTAATAGCTCGCCTAAGCACAGGAGTTTGGTCATTTGGAATATCCTAAAAAACCCAGCAAAGCTGGGCTAAAACATGAAGGGGGTTATTTATTCGTACTTTAAAAGGCGCTACAGCGATGACTCACTGCAGCGCAATACACACAATTAGTTAAAAGCGTATTTTAAAGTAACCGACGTAGTACGTCCGTTAATTGTACGGGCACGAATAATGTCGTTTTCAGGTACTGATCCTTCTTCGGCTTCTGTAATACCAACTGTATCGAATAAGTTATTTACATTAAGCGCAAGGTTTAAGTTTTCTGATAAGTCGTAACTCACAAACGCATTCACTTGCGTGTAGCCGTCAAACTTAAGGTCGTTGTTATCTTGAGCGTAAGCATCGGTTGTACCAATAAAGCTTACACCTGCCGCGCCTTTATCGTAGCTGTAACGCGCCATTAGTGAGTAAATTAAATCCGCTTGGCGACGTGGTGTGTTACCTACAACTTCAGGAGTTAGCGCATCTTTTGCAATTTCAGCATCGGTCCAAGTAAAGCTACCTCTAAAGTCCCATGCATCCATAAAGTAAGTTGATTCAACCTCAATCCCTTTTGCTTCGTATTCACGGTCGAAAAAGGTTTGCGATGTTGCTTCAAAGTTTTGCTCTTCTGTTTCTGCGTAAAAGGCTGTTGCAAATACCGAGAACGAATCAAAGCGTTTTTTCACACCAATCTCAAATTGGTTTACTTCATCTACTGCATCTTCATCGGCTACGCTTCCGTCGCTGCGTACTTTACCAAATAATAAACGGTCTGCATTGGCACGTCCGCCCTTACTAATACGTGCAAACGTAGCAAGGCTTGGGTCAATTTGGTAGTTAGCACCTACAGAATAAGATGAGTAGCTCCAATCGTAATTTACTGGGCTTGCGTTAGCTGTATCAATACCTGCTACGTTTTGCTCAGGAATAGAAATAGTGCCATCGCGATTCATATCTACTGTTGAGGTTATGGCACCTGCGTAATTACCGCGTGCTTCACCGCTGTCGTAGCGGGCGCTGGCATCAATGCTTACGTCGCCAAGCTTTGTTGAAAACGCAACATAAGGGGCACGAGTATCGTACTCTGTGTCGTAATCGCGCTGACAACAGTTACCCCAGTAAGGTGTGCCATAAGCATATAAACCATTTTCTGAATATTCAGTGCCATCGGCAGCGGTTACATTTAAAAGCGCTGCGTTGTCGCCTTTAAGCTCCATTAAGTACGAGTTCCATAACCACGACATTGCAATATTTTGCGTAGAGGCAAAGTAACCAAAGGTTAGGCTAGTGTCATCACTAAACGATTTAGTTAGTTTGAAGTCGTTAACAATTGAGCCAAAGTCGTTAAGCGTTACATCAAAGGTGTGAATACGCATGGCAAGGTCATCGTTAAAGGCTGCACCGGTATTTGCGTTGCTAAGTGTTGCGCCAACACCGCCAATACTTTGTGCAATAGATGAGGCACTGCCTACCTCTGCAGGGATTAGCGAGTTGAAGTTGCCACTAATTGATGATTTACGAAAACGGTTTTCGATACGCCAATCGTTATCTAAATCAAATACGGCTTCAAAGCCTACCGCATCTACTTTAGGGTTCATGCCATCGCGTAAGTCGCCACTGCTAATTTGGTTTTCGCCATTTAGGCGCACTGTTTTAGTGAACAAGGCTGAATGCGGTGTATCTGATTGTGCATCAAACCCAGCAATAGAATCACCGTTTGAGTACATAGGCATAGGTAAATAGCCTACGCTTTTGTCGTCTAGGTGCTTGTAGTAAAGGCGTACGTAGCCGTTTTCAAAATCTTTAGTCAGGTTAGCTTTAATTTGGCCACCTTTGTTTGACGTGTAGCCAGTTTCGCGTGGGCCTTCGCCTTGACGCACAAAACCACCTACATGAAAACGTACGCTGTCGGTTAAATAGGTGCCGTATTCAAAATCGGTGCGAACACTGTCGTAATCAAGGCCAGCAGTAGTAGATACGCTGCCCGATTCGTTTTCGCCATTTTTAGAAATAAAGTTAATAATGCCGCCAGGCGCATTACTTGCCGAGGTAGAGGCAGAGCCACCACGAATTGATTCGATTGTTTGTACTGTGTTATCAAGGCGCATAAAAATATCGGCGTTACCAAAGGCAACATCACCAAACTGCATTACAGGCAGACCATCTTCTTGCAGTTGTAAAAACTTAGCCCCACCCGATGCTACAGGTAAACCACGAACAGCAATGTTAGCGTTACCTTCACCACCTGTTGATTCGGCGCGAACACCCGGAATAATTCTAAATGCTTCAGCCGTTGAGCGAGGTGTAGACACCTCTACTTGTTCAAGCGATAAACTACTTACTGATGAGCTCGACGCCATAATGGTTGTGCGGCGAGGAACGCCGGTAACAACAATTGTTTCAAGCCCTTGGTTAGCTTGCACTTTGGTTTCTTGCTCGTCTTGTGCATGAACGCCTTGGCTTACTGCAAGTGCTAAGGCACTGATTAAATATAAAGGTGTGTGGTGTGTTGTCATGTTAACGCCTCATTGTGTTGTGTGAGTTTGTTATTTTTACTTAATCGATTAAGTAAAAATAACAAAGTTTTTACAATAAGCAAATTATTTTTGTGTGTAATTTGCTCTTATTTTATTTTTGTATTGATTTTAATGGTGTTTTTTATACTGGCTTGAGCAGCCATTTATGCATTTTTAGTTAATGCTTTTGCCGCAGGGTCGCGGTAAAAGTTATAAAGCATGGCTAAAAACAATATCACAGCAAAGCCTGTTGCTAAGTAAAAACCGTAGCGTACATGGCCAAAGTAATCACTTATTACGCCCATAAATAAAGGTGCCAGCGCGGCCGAAAGCGCAGTAAAAAATAAAATTACACCCGCTACTGCACCATGTTGCGCAACAGGAAAGCACGATATACCTTTAGAGTTTAAAGTAGGGTAAACCATCGACATAAACAAACCTGAAAGCGGAAGCAAGCCTACCGCCCAATCAACACCGCCTACCAAAGTGCCCACATAACATAGCGCTATGCCTAAACTTAAATAAGCCATAACTCCTTGCCAGCTAAAGTGATTTAAAAGCCATACAGCAAAAAAACGTCCAGCAGCACGCAACACAAAAAATATAGTAAGTGCGTAGGTAGCAAGTAACGGCCAAGAGCCTGTGTAATCTTTTAAAAGTGTTGGCATCCACACGTAAATGGCAACTTCGGTGGCCACATACAAGGCAATTGCTAGTGAAAAACCAAGAGCATAAGGGTTTTTAATCATTTTCATGGTGGTGGCGAGCGAGGCTGGCTTTTCTGTGCTTTTAACAACGCTAGGGTAGTCGGCGCGCCAAGCCATTAACGCTAAAATTAAGCACATAACACCGGCAATAATATAAAGGTAAGTCCAACTTACGTTTTGAGTAAGCAGTACGCCTACCAGCGCAGGGCCAACTATAGCGCCAATTCCAAAAAAACCTTCTACTTTATTCATGGTTTTGGTGTGCTCTGCGTTACTCGCTGATATATCGCCAAGTAGCGCTAATGCGCCCGTTTTAAATAAACCTATGGCTAAACCTATACAGCAAAGCAAAATTAAAAATACCGAAAAGCTATTGCTTAAAGCGAATAAAAAACAGCTGCCCGAAAAAATAAGTAAGCCCAGCATTATGGTTTGTTTGCGACCTAGGCTGTCGGCTAAAAAACCTAAAAATAAGCCGCTAAAGGCAATCAGTGCCATAGGTGCGTAATGAAAAGCACTGGCTTGGGTCATGCTTAAACCAAAATCTGTGATTAACTCGGGGATGATCATACCTACCGCATCAGAGGTCATCGCAAACATAAAAAACATCATGTAAGTGAGTATTCGTATTCGCTGCATTGGGTCGCTTTGCGTGTGTGTGTTTAAATTTGTCATGTGATTTTTCCTCGTTATGGCTCAAGTTATAGTAATAACTCAATCACTTACTATGGTTAGTATTACGTGAGCCACAACTTTTGTATGTAAAATATTTAAAAATTACTTGTAAAATTGTACGTGCTAGTTAAAGATATATCTTAATCGATTAAGTTTCAATACGGTAATCACACATGATGAAGAATAAAGTTCAATTGATCACATACGCTGATCGAATCACAGGGCAAGATATAAACGCACTTACTACGCTTTTAAATGGCCAACTTAAGGGCCTTTTTGGTGGTGTACACCTTTTGCCGTTTTATAATCCTATTGACGGAAGCGATGCGGGTTTTGACCCGATTGATCACAGCGAAGTAGATTCTCGCATTGGTACATGGAGCGATATTCAAGCACTGGGTGAAAACCACGACTTAATGGCTGATTTAATCGTTAACCATGTATCGGCGCAGTCTTATCAGTTTCAAGATGTGCTAGCAAAAGGTAAGCAATCAGAGTTTTGGGATTTGTTTTTAACAAAAGACGATGTATTCCCAAATGGAATGAGCGAGCAAGAGCAGCAAGCTATTTATCGCCCGCGCCCAGGGAGCTGTTTTACACCAATGCAGTGTGGCGACGGTCAAACGTATGACTTTTGGACCACGTTTACCGATAACCAAATTGATATAAACGTAAAAGTTGAAGCGGGTATAGCGTATTTAAATAACGTATTAACTAAGTTTTCTGAAAATAACGTAAATATTATTCGTTTAGATGCAGCGGGTTACGCAATTAAACAAGCCGGTACAAATTGTTTTATGCTAGACGAAACCTTTGGCTACCTAGATAACTTGTCAAAGCAAGCAAACGAGCTTGGCATGGAAACCATTGCTGAAATTCATAGCCACTACCAAACACAAGTAGAAGTAGCAAAGCGTGTAAACATGGTTTACGACTTTGCATTACCGCCACTTATTTTACATAGCTTATTTAATAACGATGTAGAAGCATTACTTAAATGGTTAGCTATTTCACCACGCAATTGTTTAACCGTTCTAGATACGCACGACGGCATAGGCATTATTGATGCAGGCCCAATGGGCGACAAGCCAGGTCTTTTAAATGCACAGCAAATAGATACCCTTGTAGAAACCATGCATGCCAACAGTAACAACCAAAGCCGCCAAGCTACGGGTGCTGCTGCCAGTAACGTTGATTTATACCAAGTAAACTGTACGTATTACAATGCATTAGGTGCTAACGACTTAGATTATTTGATTTCGCGTGCCATACAGTTTTTTGCACCCGGTGTGCCGCAAGTGTACTACGGTGGTTTATTTGCCTGCGAAAACGATATGGATTTGCTTGCACGTACCAATGTGGGCCGTGATATTAACCGCCCGTATTTAAATACTGAAACAATTGAGCACGCGCTTAATAAACCTGTAGTAAAAGGTTTAATAGAGCTCATTAAATTACGTAATGAACACCCCGCTTTTGAAGGAGAGTTTAGTGCTCACGGTACACAGGGAATATGTTGTTTAACGTGGCAACTAGAAGATAAGTCTATTGCATTAAGTGTTAATTTTAAAACGCGAGACGCGCTTATTACTCAAGTAAACGGTGATGAAGAAACAACGATAAGATTAAACGCATTGTTAGTCTAAAAGGCCATTAAAACATAAAAGCCGAGCTCAAAAGCTTGGCTTTTGTTTACCCTGTCCTTTTTAACATAACCTATTAACCGCTTGCGCCAATATCTAGCTCGTAACTTACATCACATATTTTTTCTTCTTTTGATATAAATAGTTCGGCGGCCATTACGCCTTTTTCTTGGCTGTTTTGATGAATAGTGGTTAGGCGCGGCACAAAGCGAGCGGCTTCATCTATTCCGTCAAAGCCGACAATACGCAGTTCTTCACCTATTTTTATACCTTGTTTTATCGCTTCTCGCATGGTGGCAAGGGCTATTAAATCACTCATACAAATTATAACGTTAGGGCGAGGGGAGGCACTTAACACCTCTTTGGCGGCAATGTTAGCAAAACGCTCGCTGCTTTCGGGTATATTCCAAATACGGTCATCAGCTACTGTAATATTTGCCTCACTTAAAGCACGTTGATAACCCCGTAAACGTTGGTGCGAAATAGATTGCCCCGTTTCAAATTCGTGATGCTCGTATACGCGGCATAACACGTTTTCATCAAGTAACCTTAAGCCTAAAATAGCGACTTTATCGCTTTGATTTTTTAAAACATGCTTGGCTATTTCGTAACTTGCTTGCTCGTTATTAATATTTACAGAGGCATTGCGGGCTATATCAAAATCAATAGTGACCACATGTTTAGAGACCGTTTTTAACTGCTCTACTAATGCGTTATTACGAGGGCGGCCATAACAAATAAAGCCATCAACAAAGTCGACCACGCTGTTAAGGTTATCGCTATTTCCTGAAAACAATAAAACATTAATGCCGTTTTTTTCAAGCACCGAGGTTACACCCCGCATAAAGCTACTGGCCACAGGGTCCGACACCATATATTCCACACTATCGGGCAGCACTAACGCTACAATATTAAACGTACCACTGCGAAGCGATTGCGCGGCTTTATTGGGCCCGTAATAGCCCAAGGTTTTGCACGCTGCAAGAATATCGTCTCGGCGTTTAGCCGATAGCTGATCAGGGCGATTAAACGCATTAGAGACTGTTGCGTTAGATACACCTAACTCTTTAGCAATACTTTTTAGGGTCCAGCGGGTTTGCTTACTCATACCAATTCTTTACTCAATACTCATGTTAATAAACTAACATATTCAGGGCGTTAGCAAAGTAAAAAATAAGGTTTTAGCCTTAATGCCGGCACTCTTTAGGCGCAATGCCAAAGGTTTGTTTAAATACACGACTAAAGTGGCTCGCGCTATTAAACCCAACATCAAAGCATACTTGGCTAATTGTATGGCCTTGCAGTAATTGATTGCGGGCTTTTTTACTTAGGGGCTTACAACGCCACTGTAGGCTTGTTGTAATATATAAGCACAATACCAGCCGTATTCAAAACGTTAAACCTAAGCGTTTTAAATAACTCATCATTGCGTTAAAAAAGCGGGTTGTATGATACTAACTTTTTATACAAAGCGGCTCTAAAAATGTGCAGTGATTTATGCATTGTCGGATATTACTGATCTCCCCCATTTGGGTGCATTACAGCATTAACGGAGATTTCTTTGTAGTTAACTAATTGTTTACAGGAGGTTATTTGCTGGCTAAGATAAATGCATTGTAATATAGGGACATTTGTCGGTTTATAAAACGACAAATGTCGTAGACAAAGTTGTTATATCACTAAGGAAGCTCATGAGCACTGAATTAGAAAGTAGATTGGTATTTGTTGATACTTCAGCATATGAAAGTAAAAACTACCAATTTAATGAGCATGCCTTAGGCAAGCTTTGTGACTTTCTTGAATCTGAAAGACTTCACCTCCTTATTACACAAATTACGATCAATGAAATAAAAGCTCATTTATTATCAAAGGCAGAAGAATCGGCAAGGGCTATAAAGAAAATACAAAAAGAAGCTATGTTCTTAAGAAATACACCTGAACTAGCTTGTCACGGAATTTTTGAGAAAGTACAAGCCAAAGATATTTATAAAATTGCTTTAGAAAAATTTGAAGAGTTTCTTGATAAGAGCTCAGCTGAAATTGTAGATATAAAAAATGTAGATGCCTCAATTGTTTTCGATAAATACTTTAAGTCAGAACCTCCATTTGGAGGAGCAAATAAAAAATCTGAATTTCCTGACGCATTTGTGCTCGAAGCTGTAGGCAAAGTAAGCAAGGATCGAGGACATACTCTATATGTCATCAGTGATGACGGCGATATGGAAAAATATGCTGACACTTTAGATAACTTGATTCATTTAAAGAGAGTTGATGACCTTTTAGATTTAGTTGTTAGGAAAGAAGAAGAATTAAAAGAGCCAGTAAAATTTGCAGACAGTATTTTTGAACAGCTAGAAGAAAATTTAATTGAAAGCGCTAGAGAGATAATTAGCTCATCAGAATTTTACTCAGATGAAGCAAATGAGTTCGATGATGAAATTTACCAAATTGATATTGAGTCTGTTTGTATAAACCACAAAAACATAATTTCGGTTTCAGATGAAAATGTTGAGTATGAAATTGATTTTGAAATAGTTTTAAAAGCTCACTATTCAATTGCGGATTACGATCGCTCACCATGGGATCCTGAAGATAAAGTTTACATGTTTGTCCTGCATAACGATATTGTGAAAAAGCACACTGAAGTATTTTCTGCCTATGTAAATATTGATTACATGGACGGTATTAGAGCAAACGCAGAAGTTTCAGAGTTAGACTTTACTGATTCTGCATTTGAACTAAATGAAGAGAATAGTGAAACGATTAGTGTCAAATATTTAGATTTAAGTGGTGAATAAGCTGAAAATTTCAGCTTGGTGCTGCCGTGATATAACAAGTTGCTTAAACGGACAAAAAACAGTTGGCTTTTGCTCGTTCCTCGCTAATTTTAGCCAACAATTTTATTGCCGCTTAGCAAAGCGTTGGTGCTCTAGATAGTATGCAGAATATAAATCCATGGCTTTGGTCAGCTTTTGTTTTATCTCTTTCAGGAATCTTTTTTAGGTGGGTGTTTGATAATACGTTTGTGAGCTTTTTTCTTGCCGTATTGCTAGCTTTAGCGATAGTACCTTTAGTTAAAAAAATTCAGAGAAAGAATTAACAAGACGCCTATCCAAATTTGTATTTTTCGAAGCCTAGATTCTAATAGGTTAAATAAAGTAGGTGTCATCATAATTTGTTTTTTTGGGTACAAACTAATTGCCTTAAAACATAAAACTATATAACTTATTATAGTGGATACGTTTTATAAAAGTCATTTTATTTATTAGCAGGAAAGCCGAATGAACAATAAAATACTCAAATCATCTACCGCTACGTATCAAAGTGGTGTTGCAAAAGCCGATGGTAAATTTTATGTAACGCAAGGTGAGGTACGTTTTGAACCATACAATGAAAGTGCTGGTTTAGGGCCTTATACTTTTACACGGAGCGCAATCGTAAAAATTGAAAAATCAGCAGGGACAGGTGCAGGAATTTTACCACTAACAAGCGATGCAATAACAATCACTTTAGATAATGAAGATACTTATGATTTTATCATAGCAAACCCTGATGAATGGATTGGTATACTCAAGCATTAAACAATCACTAAAGCTGGCATTTAGGCATAATTATTTTAAGTGTGTGCTAAGTTAAACGGCATCAATAGTGTCCAGTTTTAACGATTAAAAAACTACAATATTAAAATTTAATAGACACCCATCCTAAATTTTGCACTTTTCTAAGTTAGCGACTAGCTTTCGTTAAATGCAAAAAATGCTTAGTTGAAACAAAATACAATCACTGTATTTTGCGCTATATGGGCCGGGGATTTTTACAAGCCCGATGTGGCTTATAACGACATTGATTGGACAACCAATGTGTTGCTTGAGCAAATAAAAGCGTTATAAAAAAGCCGCTTGTTTCAACAAGCGGCTTAACTTTCTAACTAGGGTTTAGTTTAAAATGTGTAACGGGCACCCACTGAGTAACGTGGGCCGTACTGATTAGCAAATAAGAATTGCTCTTCGTAGCGTCCGTAGCCTTCTTCGGTGGCATTATTTAAGTTTATGCCGTCAAAAAATACGGTTACGTTTTCGTTTACATCGTAGTTTACGCTCATATCCCATTGGCCGTAGGCTTTTGCATATTGCGGTGGCGCGTCGGCTGAGCCTTGTGCTTGGCCTACTCCAATTAGGTACGAGTCGCGCCATGCGTAAGTAATTTTGATTGATAGGCCGTCTTTTTCGTAAAAGCCTTGAAAGTTAGCAGAGTCACTTAAACCCGTAAGCGGCGCTTGTTGATCAAGGCTTTCGCTATCAAATTCTACATCGCCATCTACAAACGTGGCATTAACACCTACACCAAAGCCGGTTTCGCCAATTAAGTGCTGAACAGCTACTTCAAAACCATCTACCGATTTACTATCGGTGTTTTGTGGCTGGCTTATGTTCCACACCATAAGTGGGTCATCGCTATTTGGCTCAATAACGCCATTCGCATTGCCATAACCATTGCTGATCATTTGTGCAAAAATAGCGTCGGTGGTTGCTTGCTCGCCGCGCGATTCAATATCGCTAACAGCTTGTGAGTAACGTGGGCCATTTAAAATGTCGTATAGGCCATCAATCGTGGTTTGCGTAATAGTGGTTTGAATAAAGTTATCTACGTCTTTTTTAAAGTAACCAATAGAGGCGTAGCTGCCCTCTGCGTAGTAATACTCTAATGATAAATCGAGATTGGTTGATTCAAACGGCAGTAAGTTTGTATTCCCTTGGCTACCGGTACGCGAACCAGGTTTTGGGCTGCCTGTTAAGCTACGGCCACCGGCTAAATCACCCAGAGGTGCACGCGACATAGTTTTACCCCATGAAACACGGGCTACAACGTCTTCGGTTAAATCAACACTTACATCGATTGACGGTAATAATATGTCGTAATCGCCTTGTTGCTCTAAGAAGTTATCATCGCCGCCGGCTGCATATTGCATTATCCACTCTGAGGCGCTTATCCAGTTTACTTGTTCTTCAACACGTTGGCGTACTGTGCTGGTTACATCTGTTTGCTCGTAGCGCAGGCCTGCGTTTACTTTTACGTAGTAATCGCTTACGTCAAACTCCCAGCTTGATTGAATATAAAAGCTGTTTGTGATTTCTTCTACGTAGCTTTCGCTATCAATACCATCCATGTAAGCATTGGCTGCGTATGCATCGCCACCGGTTACATCAGAGGTTAAGTAAGCCATTTGGCGAGCCACTGCTTCGTCAAAATCGTAGGTGTAGTAGTAACCTGGTTGTAAGTTGCTGCCGCCACCATCAAATTGATCTAAAAGGCCCGACGTATCGTGGCGAGTAAACATGCTATCTGGGAATATTTCTGTGTACGATGGGTTAAAACCAGGGCCGCCCACTAAGCCACTCCATGCAGTATAACCGCCGGTGTTTTGCTCAGTGCGTGATGCACCAAATTTTACTTTAACTAGGCCAATATCAAAGTTTTCATTGTACCAAGTGGTATGTAATTGTAATTGCTCAATGTTTGATTCACCCGGCGAGTGCGTAAATTGGCTAAAGTTAGAGTCAATTTCGCCTGGCGTTAATTCGCTTGTGCCGTTTAACCAGTTAACTTGAGCACTTGGGATTTCGCCTGTGCGGTAATCGTAAATTTTGTTTGCTAGCTGATCTGAGCCTAAAATCACTTGGCCGGTACTGCCTAGCCCGTCATCGGCGCCGTTATCGGTTTCATTTTTAGAGTCGTGGTAATCAAGCTCAACGTGCCACGTGTCGTTAATTTCCCATTCTAGGTTTAAACCAATAGAGCGTGCTTTTACTTCTGTAGTGCCTTTGTTGGCTGTAAACGAGGCATCGTTACCGCTAATATCGGCGTAAACGGCTGTGCCATTTTCATCAAGCTCGTAGCCATTAATGTTGCTACCAAAGTCGTTCCAAATCCCCCAGCCAATACTTTCAGAGCCCGTTACAGCTTTACTTGCTGTGTAATCTAAGGTGGCTACAAAGCCATCTACTGGCTCGTACTGAAAAGTAACTTGGCCGTTAGTACGTTCACGCTCTACATCTTCAATAGAGTAGTTCATGTCTTTAGGGAAGTAGTAGTTACCTGATGGGTCTGTACGGTTATCAACAACGTTACTGCTATCTAATTCAGGTAAATCAACATTGGCTTGCCAACCTTGAATATTGGCGCGTTGTTTTTGAAAGTCGCGTTCTTGGTGCGAAAACGAAAAGCCAAAACCAAATCTGTCATCTGCGAATGTGTTGCTATAAACAGCAGAAAGCTCTGGGGTTACATCATCACCGGCTTCGTTTGATGAGTCGTGATTTGCTTTAACTGTGGCTGAAAAATTTTGACCTGGCTTTTGAAAAGGGCGCGCAGTAGAAATGTTTACCGTAGCACCTAAGCCGCCACTTGGTACATCGGCGCGGGCTGTTTTAAATACTTCTAGTGCGCTTACGCCTTCAGAGGCAATGTTTTCAAGGTTGTACGAACGCGTATAACCTGTGCCAGGCATTTGGCGGCCGTTTAACGTAATTAAGTTAAACTCTGGACCAAAACCACGTACGGTAATTTGGCTACCTTCACCGTTTGCTCGGCTCACCGATACACCGGTAATGCGTTGTAATGATTCTGCTAAGTTGGTATCTGGAAATTTACCCATTTCTTCTGCTGAAATGGCATCTACCACGCCAGATGAGTCGCGCTTCATATCCATAGAACGAATAAGTGAACCACGAATACCTTTTACTTCAATAACTTCTACATCAGGAGATGCTGCTGTGTCTGCCTCTGCGGCAATGGCCGTATTTAACGTGCTTGCAGCAATGATAAGAGACACAGAAGCCGCAAGTTGGCTCTTTTTAAAATTGAATGTGTTCATAATAGCTCTGCTTTATAAAATGTTGTTGTGTAGCAATAGGCGCTTAGCGCCTATTGTAGTGTGTGTTTTTATGGGTTTGAAATTGTCACATTATCAACACGATATGTTGCGCCAGCCCCTTGGCCCCAATTAGGAAAAATCATTAATACATCTATTGCACTTACATCTAAACCGGCCGCCGATAAGTCAGAAAGTGTATAAGTATATGTTTGCCATTCGTTTAAAACAGGGGCAATGCCTTCAACACTTTCAGTAAGTGCAATCTCTACGGCAGAGTCACCTTCGTTTGACTCAACTTTAAAAAACCATGGCGCATCGGGTGTGCTTGGCATACTCGTAACTTTCATATCAAACGTAATTTGACCAACCGTTATGATAGCGCTTGCATCAAATGCTTCGCCGCTCCCGCCAACAGATGTACGGCTATTAAAGCCCATTACAGTAGGCGTTTCATTTATTGTAAACTCTGCTGTTATACCATGGTCTTCATCATCCATTACTTCCACTGGTGTAGAGCCGCTACAGCAGTCCCACATTGGCCAATCAAGATTTTGAGTATCAGAGAAAACGTCTAGCATAGGAAAGTCTTGAGTTATTTTTACATCATCAACTCTATAAACAGCGCCATTACCAGTGCCCCAAACTGGAAAGATCATAACTACATCAATAGCGCTAATATCTAGGTTTGCAGCAACGAGATCGGTTAATTTAAATGTATATGTTTGCCATTGGCCCACAACCGGCGCAATACCTTCAACGCTTTGAGTAATTGGCAATTCAGCCGCAGTTGGCGAGTCACCTGCGCTTTCAAGCTTTATAACCCAGGTGGAGTTTGGGTCCGATGGAGCATTCATTACTTTCATCTTAAATTGAAAGTATCCTTCTGCTAGAAGTGGCGTTGCATCAAAGGGAGAGGCAACACCTGACTCAGCAGTAATATTCTCAGCTCTTGAAATAAAGCCGTTTACCGTTGGGTTTTCACCGACAGTAAATTCAACAGTATTACCTTGTTGATCGTCAACAACTATTGCCGGAGTTGAACCTCCGCAACAATCCCATGCGGGCCAATTAATATTAAAAGAATCACCAAAAATGGTTAATGGAGTAACTCCGCCTGCTATTGGAATAGGCGCTTCACCTTCAAGTAGGGCATCGTCTAGGCTGTCGTAACCTGGGCGAATAGTTTCACAGCCTTTGCCGGTATCTGGGTTTGATGCACATTGATAAACGCGCACGTAATCAATTGCAAAAGTTTGACCGTTTTCAAATGCGCTGGCATCGATACCTAACTCATTTACATTTTCTGGCCAGTCGCCGCCTACGGCTAAATTTAACAATAAGTGAAAGTCTTTATCGTAAGGCGCGCTGTCCCAATGGGTTTCAAGCTCGCCAGAACCTTGTTCAAAATACTCGGCAAACCAACCGCGATGTTTCAAACCTGCTGCTTCGCCTTTGGAATTATATAATACTTCTGATTGGCGCTGTGTGGCATATAGGTAGCCATCAACGTACCAGCGAATTTCACCTTCTTGCCATTCTACTGCGTAAGTATGAAAATCATCTGCCGGGTTAGTATCTTCAGGAAATTTGTACTCTTGGCCTGTGTAGCTGTTATCTGGCCATGCGCGGCCATAGTGCAATGTGCCATGAATGCTTGATTCAACACCGCCATCCTCATCAGCGGTTTTTAGGTTTACTGATTCTAAAACATCAATTTCGCCAGAACGTGGCCATGTACCGTATTCTTCATCGGTTGGTAGCATCCAAAACGCAGGCCAGCTGCCTTGACCCGAAGGGAGCTTTGCACGTACTTCAAAGCGGCCATAAGTAAAATCAGCATTGTAACGGGTATTTAAACGCGCAGACGTGTATGGCTTTTCAGCGCCTTCTTCTGCAGGTAGGGCAACAATGTTAAGCACACCGTCTTGTATAAAGGCGTTTTCTTCGCTGTCGGTGTAACATTGCTTTTCGTTGTTACCACCGCCATCGCAGTTTAATTCAAAGTTCCACTTGTTAGTATCAATGGTTGAGTCTTCAAACTCGTCGCTCCATACTAACTGCCAATCTGAAACTGGCTCAGAAGCGTCGATATTTTCAAAATTAGATGTTGTGGCAGAGTCGCCACCACAGCCAGCTAAAGACGCTAACGAAATAGCAGCCAGTAAGCGAGCAATGTGTGTTTTTTCAATGTTCATAGCTGAACCCCGGTTTCACAGATTGTTGTCAGAATGTGTGTTTATACTTATTTAAAAGAACTCTATTTATTCATTGTAAGCGCTTACATTTTATATGTGTTTTTGTAAGCGCTTACAAATAATATTGCGCAGCAAGTAAATGGTCAACATATTTGTTTATTATATTTACATTTAGTTTACGGTAAGACCAGTTTGCTAAATTGAACTTTTGATAGAATAATGTGTAAAATTAGTGGTTTAAAGTTTCTTGGTAGGTTTTTTAATTAGCTAATATGCAACATTTTAAAGCGCGATAAGCTGAGCTAGCATGTCGCTATCTGGGTTTTTAATCGGTACATTTATAAGATTCTAACGTGTTATTTTGCCAGCTTATGGCGTGTAAGCTGGTGCTATATAGCACCAGGCTATTTATTTTTAAAAGGCATGATTAGCAAGCCCCACAGCGAGGCGTTTTGCTGCGGGTTAGGGTATTCTTTTAAGCCTATATTTATATCGTTATCGGCTTTTTGCGCTTCATTTTTGTAACTGCCAAATAGTTTGTCCCACCATATAAGGCTAAATCCGTAGTTTGAATTGGTTTCGCTCACGCGTTGGCTATGATGAATACGATGCAGTATTTGGGTCATTAAAATTAATCGAAGTGGTTTTTCTATTGCTTGTGGCAAGCGTATATTTGCATGATTAAATAATGCTAAACCATTAAGTGCTATTTCAAATATTAATACTGCAATAGCGGGTACACCTAAAGCGGTTACGGCAATCAATTTTATAAGTATGCTGAGTACAATTTCGATAGGGTGAAAACGCAAACCTGTGCTGGTATCTACATGGGCATCGGCGTGGTGTACACGGTGTAAACGCCACAAAATAGGCACCTGATGAAAAAGCCGGTGCTGCCAATAAATAAGTATATCAAGCAGTAACATGCTTAAAATAATAGCAACAATACTTGGTGTGGCTATTTGATTAAATAAACCAATACCGTGCTCTTGGTTATAAAGCGCTACGGCGGTTAAGCCTATGGGCACACTTAAGCGGGCAATTAGTGATGAAGCAAACACGAGTCCAAAATTAGCAAACCATCGGGTGTTGCTTTTTATAGGCGATTTACGTGCGGGCATACGCGATTCTAGCAGCATCATAATTACCAAAATGCTAAAAAAGAACCCTAAACGCCACCAAATTTCATTACTCATTAGCTTGTGTAACCTCATCAGCTTCTTGGCGTTTTAACGTGTTATATCCACCATGTATACGTGTAAAAATAGTAATAGCGCACGCAGTAGCAAAAATACTTGCCATTATGGCAAAGTGCTGCGGCCAAATACAAAAGGCAATAAACAACGCTATGGTTTCTGTGCCTTCGGTTAAGCCATTTAAATAGTAAAAACTTTTGTATTTAAACTGGGGTTTTTCGAGCTTAAATTTTTCGGCGGCTATGGCAAAGGCTAAAAAGCTTGAGCCTGTGCCTATAAAAGTGGCCAGTAATATGCTGCCTGCAATGGCATTTTGCTCAGGGTTTGCCAAAATAAAGCCAAGCGGAATTGCCGCGTAAAATAAAAAGTCGAGGGTAATATCTAAAAAACCGCCAGCGCTTGAACTTAAATTTGCATGGCGTGCCAATGCGCCATCAAGCCCATCTAAAATACGATTTAATGCAATAGCCGTTAACGCTGCGTACCACATTTCAAACGCAATGAATGGTACAGCTAATAGCCCTATTAAAAAGCCTGCCACAGTAAGTTGATCGGGCGTTATACCGCGCTTGTGCATTAATGCTACAACCGGGGTTAATAGTGGCTTTATTACCGGGGTGATGTATTTGTCTAACATGCTTGGTGCCTTGTACTATTTGTGCGTTTATTTGGCTAAATTTAAGGTGAGCAGTTTGCCGTTTGCGGCCTCAGCATCGCTATGATCGTGGGTTACCATAATAGCGGGCAGTTTATGCTCACGTATTTGGCTAAATACCAGCTCGCGGGTATCTACTCTTAATTGGGTATCGAGTTTGCTAAATGGCTCATCAAGCAAAATAGCTTTTGGCTCACTTAATAGCATACGCAGTAAAGCAACGCGTGCTTGTTGCCCACCAGAGAGATTGTCGGGGTGGCGATTAGCCATGCCTTTTAATCCTACTTGTTCAAGGGCGCGCTCTATTTTTTCAAGGCGCTGTTTTTTATTGCCTTTAGGCATAGCAAAAGCAATGTTACCGCTTACCGATAAATGCGAAAATAATAACGCATCTTGATAAAGCACACCTATGTGGCGTAAATGTGCAGGCAAGTTATTAATATTTTCACCGTTAAGCCACACTTCGCCATTTGCCCTAAAACCAGTGGGTAATGTGCCGGTAAGCCAATTTAATAAACTTGATTTACCACTGCCTGATGGCCCCATAATAGTAAGTATTTCGCCGCCTTTTACCAGCTCGTTTAAGCTTAGTAATTGCTGGTTTTGACGATAAAGCTGACAATTTTTAACCTCTAAAGATGACTGCATTAAAAACCTTTTAATTTATGGGTTAGCGATGGGCGCTTTTAAAAAAGTACTTTGGTAACACCCACGCCAGTATAAAGCCTATGAGTGGCAATGCCATTTGCATAATGGCATACACCGCACTGGTACGCCTACTTGCGCCATTAGCAAGGGTAACCGCTTCAGTTGTTATGGTTGCAATGCGCCCGCCACCGGCTAAAAGTGTAGGTAAATATTGGCCAAAGCTAATGGCCAAACCAAGTGCTGCTGCAATTAAAATAGGGGCAAATAACTGGGGTAATTTTACGTGTAAAAACACTTTGCAGGGCGTTGCGCCAAGGCTTGCTGCTACATGAGCAAAGCGAGGGTCTAATCGCCTATAACTGCTCGCAAGCGATAAAAACACATACGGTAGTACAAACAATAAATGGGTAAATACCACATTTAAAAACGCCGCTTGGTTATTTACTAGTTGTTGCAGCCACACTAGGCCAAATAAAAACGCAATACTTGGTACAAGCAGCGGTAAATAAATAATTAAGCTGGTAAAGCGCGACATAGGTTTTGCACTTAACTGCTCTGACTCTAAGCATAAAAGCGTAATAATAATGGCAAATAACGTAGTAACTAGCCCTATAGCAAGGGTATTAAAAAGCGGGTTTTGCATTTGCATTAGCGCACTTTTAAAGTGAAGTAGCGTGAGCTGCTCGGGCAGTGCCGCCGGAAAACGCCAAAATCCGGCAACCGACCACATAATTAAGCCAATTAATGAAAGCAAAATAAAGCCAATTACAAATACTGTTAATACGGTTGTTATTTTTTGCCAATAAACACCGCCATATTCTCGCTCGCCATTGGTGAGTAAATCACTAAATAATGCTTTTATGGTTTTTTCGCCGCCAAGCCAAAGAGCGAGTAAACCACCAGTAAGTACAAACTGTAATAATGCCCCTGCAGAGGCTTTAATGCGCAGGTTTAAATCTACATCGTTAAACCAATGCATAATAGCGACAGCCAAGGTGGGTGGTGTATTTGGCCCCAGAATAAGTGGCATTTCTACACTTGCACTGGCATAAGCCAATACGGCTAAAATGGGAAGGCGCAATAATGGGTAAAGGCTTGGCAGTATCACTTTAAAAAAAGCAGTCATAGGGCAGTAGCCTAAATTAAGCGCTACTTTATGTTGTTGGCGCAGTTTTTTGCCAAGCTCAGGTTGGGCAAGCACACCTAGCGCCATTAACAGTAAAAAAGGCAGCTCTTTAAGGGTTAAGCCTAAAATTATACTAATACCAAACGAGTCATGCGGAAACATGCCGTTAGGGGCAAGTTCCCATCCACTAAACCAAGGCGATACTAACCGCGAGATCATACCCGAAGGGGCTATTAAAAAACCTACGGCTATAGCGGCTGCTGCGTGGGGTATTACCAGTATTGGGCTCAGTAAACGCTGAATACGGTTAAGCCACGGGCTATTAAAAAATGCCGCTAAAATCATTAACGTAATGACAAAGGCAAGTAAGGTGCTTATTAATCCGGTGCCAACACTTAGCATAACCATGTGCGTAAGGCCGGGTGTTTGCATAAGCATAGTAAAGCCATGTAGGCCAAGTGTTGTATGTTCAAGTACCGGCGCATAGCCAAAAGCGGGTAATAGCACGCTAATTAGGCCGCCTATTACCGGTAAAATTAGCAATGCCAGTAAAAAGCGTGGGCTTAATTTAACTAATTTACTAAACATATCGGCGCTTTTATGTGGTTTAAGCGCTGGGCTTGCTGCTAACTTATTTGAAACAACACTCATTGGCTTACTCCATAACGCGCTTGCCAACCTTGCATAATCGCGCTTACCCAGCTTGGGTGTGGCTCACTTAGTGTGCGTTTAATACTATTTAAAGGCAGCGCGCTTGGATGTGGTTGCGTTGTTTTAAATAAGGCTTGTTGCTGTGGTGTTAGCGTTGATTGAATAAGTACACTTTTATCGCCCCATATAGGCGCTTTTTGTTTTTGAGCTTGCGCCTCTGGGCTTAATAAAAAATTAGCCACTAACTGCGCACCTTGCTGGTGGCTTGCATTATAAGGAATAGCCACAAAGTGGGTGTTACTTAAACTGCCATCTTGCATTGCATAACTGCGAATACTTTTTGGTAAATCATAACGTTTAACGGCGGCGGGTACTTCGGGCGCTGAAAACGTAAACGCGATGCTTAGCTCGGTGTCGCCTACTAAACGGCGCATTTGCGCACCACTTTGCATAAAATGACTGCCATCGCGCCAAAGTGTTGGGTGCAGTTTATTTAAAAAATCCCATAATGGGCTTAATACTTGGGCTGTATTTTGTGCTGTAGCAGGCTGATTTAACTGCGCTTTAAGTGTATCATCACTTTGTTGATGTAGCATAACAAGCGCGTATTTTAAAAAGCTCATGCCTAAAAAGTCAGGCGGTTTGGGGTAGCTAAAACGCCCCGGATTTTTTGTGCTCCAGCTAAGCAATTGGTTTAAGGTTGTTGGTAACGTGTTATTTGCAGTGCCGTCAATTGCTAAACTGTCGTAATAAAAGGTGAGCGATGCTTGGCCCCAAGGTGCTTCCATTCCATTAGTGGGTATTCCAAAATCAAAATTAACCGCAGGGTTATTACTAGGGTCGGTGTAGCTAAAATTAGGCAGCTTATTAGCCCATTGTTTAAGTAATAATGAGTGCTCGCTCATGGTGGCAAAGTTAGCACCGTTTATCCAAATTAAATCTACGCTGCCTTTATCGTTATTGTTTGCTGATTTTTCGGCCAGTACCCGGCTTACTGCTTCGCTGGTATCACTTAGCTTTACATGTACTAAATTTATGTTGTATTTGGTTTTTACTTGCTGCGCAGCCCATTGAATATACGCATTTATTTGCGCATCACCACCCCAGGCATAAAAATAGACGCTTTGGTTTTTGCCTAAGCTTTCAATTTGCTGCCAACGGCTTTGTAATTGTGTACTTGCTAGGCTTTTAAAGCTAATAACAAGGCAAATGCAAAACGCGACACAGCACACGCTGTATCGCGATAATGTTTGCCAACATTTATTGGCGAGCATTTAAATCCCAGTTGTAGTCTAAAAATTTCACTTTCATGTCGTTATTTTTAAGCGCTTTTTGCTGAGCGGGTATCAGCTTTAGTGCTTTTGGATATAGCAAAAAAAACTGCTGCAGCGTGTTTGCGCCTTTAAAGCCTTGTTCAAAATCATCGCCGTACCACTTAAATATTGAAGACACACTTAGCGTGTTATCTTGCGCTATGTTACGGGTCATGTCTGATAAAAAACGCACCGTTTGCGCTTGCAATTGGCTTTCTAAATCAGTGGCTGTGTAGGCTTCTTCACGTAGTGCTGGGCAGCCAATACTTGCGCAATTTACAGCAAAGTGAATACGTGGGTCGTTGTATTTACCACTGCCACGTATTAAACCATGCTCTATATCATCAAGGCTGCGAGTTTTACCAAGTAATGGTACAAACTCTTTGCTCCATGGTGAGCTAAAAAAACTGCCTAAATCTTTAATTGATTTAAGGTTTGGGTATTTTGTTAATATAAGCTCAACAGTAAAGGCGTTATACGCGTTGATTAAAAACGCCAGCTGTTTAGGTTTTTCCCATGTATCAAACTCATTTTGCGTAACCGCCGATAACGAATCTAAATAGGTTTTAAGCTCGCTGTGCTTAGCTTTAATTGCAGCGTAATCAACTTCTGTGCTGTGGCCATGATTAATAGCTACAACATGGTTGTTTAATAATGTATTCCAGCTGTCGTGTATGTTTTGAGCGTTGCTTGCAAACGATGTTGCAAACAAAGCCGACCCTAACAATAGTGCTTTTAAAGGTGTTTTAAACATATTAGCCTCTGCGCCATGTGTGGTATTTTTCAAGCATGTTAAGTACTTTTTCAGGTGCATGAGCGCGTTTCCACTCGCCTGCTGCGTACTTATTACCTTCAGCCCAAGTTGGGTAGCTGTGAATTGTGCCTAGTATTTTGTTAAGGCCTAAACCGTGTTTCATTGCCAGTACAAACTCAGCAATTAAATCACCAGCATGCTCAGATACCACAGTAACACCGAGTATTTTGTCTTTGCCTTTTGGTGTAATTACTTTGATAAAGCCTTTGGTGGCGCTGTCGGTAATGGCGCGGTCTAGCTCTTCAAATTCAAAGCGAGTGATCTCGTAGTCTATGCCTTTATCAATAGCGTCTTGCTCGTTTAAGCCAACACGTGCTACTTCAGGGTCAATAAATGTGGTCCACGGAATAACACGGTAATCTACTTTAAACTTTTTAAGATTACCAAATAAGCCATTTACTGCTGCGTACCAACCCTGATGAGCGGCTACGTGCGTAAACTGATACGGACCTACAATATCGCCCGCGGCAAAAATGTTAGGGTAAAGCGTTTCAAGGTATTCGTTAGTTACTACAGTACGGTTTGTTTCTATGCCGAGTTCTTCAAGGCCGTAGCCTTTAAGGCGAGCGCTTCGGCCCACAGCACATAGGAGCTCATCGTATTCAATATCGATTTCGGTATCGTTATGTTTTACCACAATGAATTTTTTGCCATCGCGCGCTTCACAGCGAAGTGCCTGATGCGAGGTTAAAATGTTTACGCCGCTCTCAGTAAGCGCTTCGTGAGCAAAGGTAGACACTTCTAGGTCTTCTTTGATCATAATGCGTTCAGCCATTTCAATTTGCGTAACATTTGAGCCTAAGCGTGCAAAGCTTTGTGCAAGTTCACTACCAATTGGACCACCGCCAAGTACAACAAGCTTTTTAGGTGCTTCTTCAAGCTCAGCAAATTTAGTCCATAATGTATCGCTTGTTACATAGCCTGTTTCTTCAATACCAGGTAATGGCGGTACAAATGGGCGTGCGCCAGTGGCAATAACAATAGTACGGGCGGTTAATGTTTGTGTGCCACCATCGTTAAGTTTAATTTCTACAGTCCACGGGTCTAATAATTTACCGTAGCCTTTTACAACATCTACACCTAGGTTTGTGTAGCGCTCAACGCTGTCGTGTGGGGCTACGTCGGCAATTACTTGGTGTACACGTGCCATTACTTTTTTAAACGAAAACTGCGGCGTCGCGTTTTCAAGGCCGTAGTGTTCACCATGGCGAATTTGCTCGGCAATTTTAGCGCTTTTAATAACAGCTTTACTTGGCACACACCCGTAGTTTAAACAGTCGCCGCCCATTTCGCCGGCTTCAATAAGGGTTACTTTGGCTTTAACTGCTGCTGCAATGTAGCTTGTAACTAAGCCGCCAGCACCTGCGCCAATAACAATCATGTTACGGTCAAACTTTTTAGGTTTAGTGTAATTTTTGTATACGCGACGTTTTTTAAACACGTTTAGGATTCCTTTGGCAATGAATGGGAACACACCCAATAAAGCGAACGATAAAATAAGATCTAACGATAAAATGCCTGATAAGCTTTCAATTTGCGCAAGTTGCGTACCCGCGTTTACAAATACAAATGTACCTGCAAGCATGCCTACTTGGCTCACCCAGTAAAAGGTCCACGCTTTAATTGCAGTAACACCCATTAATAAGTTAATTAAAAAGAACGGAAATACTGGCACTAATCTAA
The DNA here is from genome assembly GCF_030296835.1 of Pseudoalteromonas sp. MM1. Lineage (NCBI taxonomy): Bacteria > Pseudomonadati > Pseudomonadota > Gammaproteobacteria > Alteromonadales > Pseudoalteromonadaceae > Pseudoalteromonas > Pseudoalteromonas sp. MM1. The sequence goes on from NZ_AP027923.1 coordinate 232,892, forward strand.
GTGTAAATAGGTAAAAGCCACCTTCTTTTTCAACGCCTGCGTCAATAGCGTCTAATCGCTCAGGAAAACGTTGTTTAATTGTATCGCGCAGTAAGTAACGCGATACTAAAAAGGCAAGCGTAGCACCTACAGTTGAGGCAAAAGAGGCTACAAGTAAGCCTTCAACTAAGCCAAATAACGCACCTGCGGCTAATGTTAATATTGCCGCACCCGGTAAAGAGAGAGCCGTTACTACTACGTACAGTAAAAAGAAGCCACCAAAAACCAATAATGGTGATTGTTCTTTATATTGGTTAAATTGCTCCATAGAGCCTTTTAAGCCTTCAAGCGTAAGTAACTGGTGTAAATTAAAGTGAAAGAACATGCCTATTACGACTGCTGCAATCAATATCAAAAATAGTTTTTTTATCATGTTCTCTCTCTTAAAACGTTCTTAAAAATTATGTGAAAGTGTTAGTTTTGCGTTAATTGGTAACTCTGGAAAAGCCAGCGTTGCGCCAAAGTAACCACCTTCAAATACTGGGCGCCAGTTTTTTTGATTAGTGACGTTGTTTACATCTAATCGCAACTTAGTGCTAGGCGTAAATGCGTAGCTAGTATTAACGTTTAGTGTGTATTGATCACGAATTTTAACTGTTGCCAAAAAGTCTAATGGGTAACTCTTTGTATATAGACCTGAAAAACCCATTTGCCATTTCGAATTAATTGAATAATTTCCGTTAAAACTGAACGACTGCTCAGGAATGCCCTGAACTTGGCGGTTTGAAGGTGCAAACGCGGTAAAACTTGGCGCGCCAACACCGGTACCTGCAATAATATCTGGACGCGAATTGTCAAACGCATCGATTACTTGAGCAGAGTCTTGGCTGCTTGCAGAATTGTCGTAACGAGCATCTATGTAGCTATAACCCGCACTTAGCCAATAAGGGTAAGCATCGTAAAATATTTGGCTTTCAAAACCTGTAGTACGAATACCTGTATTGCTGCCGTCGCGATTACGTAAACTGCGGCGCTGGCTAAATACCGCGCCATCAGCGTACCAATCGCTGTCGGTTGGGGCGTACTTTAAGCCAAACTCGACTAATGTGTTTTCGGTAGCAAAATTTTGTGCGCTAATGGTGTTATCGCTGCCAAGCGATGTACCGCCAGCCATACTGTTTGATGTTGCTTCGTTATAACTTGCTGCACCGTAAGTGGTATAGTCGGCATTTATTTTGTAGTTAAAGCTAACTTGGCCAGAATGCAGGGTTTCGTTAATGCTATCGCTTGCAGCAACTTGGCCTTGTGGTGCAATAGGGTCGTTTGCTTCTACATCGTAAAAATCGATGCGGTAACCCACACTAGTATGAAGTTTATCGCCCCAATCTGAATCTTGTTGGATTGCAAGCCCGGTTTGCCATGAACGTGAGTCGGTGGTGTCTGATAAGTTAAAGTCGCCGCTGCCATCGTTATCTAAATCGTATTGGCCACCAGGTGATACAAATACACCTGGGCTTAGCTCTACTAAACGCGCTTTTTGTGCATCGGTTAAAGGAATGCGACGGTTTGAAAGTGGGCCAGTTAAATCAATTGGTAAGTCGGCCTCGGTTGTAAATTGGCTGTAGCCAAGTACTTTGTTATAGCGTACGTCAAAAGCAAAAATTGTTTGCTGGTCGCTATTCCATCTGTAGGTAAGTTCAGTGCGGTTTTGCGCTGTATCGGCGCCGTCTATAATTTCTACAAAGCTGTTTTGGGCTATTTCTTCACGCTGTAAATGCTGAAAATACGTAATGTTTTTAAGTGAGGCATTAGCGCTTAGCTCACGCTTATAAATGCTGTGAATTAAGTAGGTTGTTGCTTCGTTTTGGTTATCAGGGTCGGTAAGTACGGTGCTGCGATCTATTTTTACTTGCCCAGTAGGCGACACAATAGAACCCGCTGCGGGTACGGTACTGCCATTTGCTTGCACGCCTTGGCCGGTAATATAAAGGCCATCATCAATTAAGGCTTGGGTAGGGCGGTTAATACCGGCGTTATCGGTAAATTCAACTTGGTATAGCTCAAAGTTAATATCCCAACTGCTTTTGTCGTCTGGTAATACCCGTAGTGCTGCAAATAAGCTGTCGCTTTTAGTGCCTGAGTAATCGTAGTAACTGCCTTCATCGAGGTGCTCGTAACTTACTCTAAGGCCAACTTTGTCTTTTATAATCGGCGCTGTGTAATCTACTTGGGCGCTGTATTGATCCCATCGTCCTGCAGAGAGCTTAACCTTACCCTTACTTTCATCTGTAGAAGCAACTTTTGAATGTAAATTTACAAAACCACCGTTACGTTGGCTTGAACCAAATAAAACCGGCGGGGCACCCTTTACTACATCTATTTGTTCTATAGAGTTGAACGATAACGGCACGCCAAAGCCATTATTACCCGCTTGGCGACGTGTACCATCTTGAAAAAGCTCACCCAATTGGCCACGAATAGTAGGTAAACTTGGCGCACCAAAGCCACTTGCAGAATAAGTGTTTGGGCTTACTGCAAGTACGTCTTGTAGGGTAGTAATATTTAGCTGCTCTATTAACTCGCTTGAAATAGGCGTGACCGAGCGGGCTATATCTTGCAGTGCTAGGTTGTCGCCGAAGGGGCCGTTAATAGTAGCATCTTTTACAGAAAGCCCTTGAGATTTAATAGTTTGGCCTGCCACTTCAATACGTTCAATCGAATCGGTATTGCTTGCAGGTTCTGCCGCATGAGCATAAAAATTAGTTGTGAGTGAAGCGGCTATAAAAAGTGCCAAATATGAATGTTTCAAAAGGGTTCTCATTTTAGTTAGTGTGAATGTGGCAATAAAGACCTGTAGCTTTGTAAATAACTTTCAGTGAATATTAATTCTTTTTGTTTTTTAGAACGAAACGTTAAAAGCTTAGCATAGAGGCAAACTTTTAATTATAAAAATTACTATACGAAATTAATGCTGAAATTGGACAGGTAAATGACTGAAAATATTTTTGTTTTTTGTGAAATAAAATTGCTTAACAGCGGTCTTGCTAGTTTCAACATTAAATTATTTAGTTTTAAGGAAATTTTATGACTGGTACAACAGGTACTGATTTTCAAAATCGTCTGCAATGGTCGCTTTTTTCACTACGTTTAGGCGTATTTATTGTAATGATTATGTGGACGTTTGATAAGTTTGTTAATCCTGGGCATAGCGCACGTATTTTTGAGCATTTTTATGGAATTAGCGGCTCTACTGATGTTGTTGCTTATGTGCTGGGTGGATTACAACTTATTTTAGTGTTGGCCTTTGTGGCAGGTATTAAAAAACGCCTTACTTATGGCGTAATTTTTGTAATGCACGGTCTTTCTACACTTTCATCTTACAACCAGTATATTGATGGCTTTAATAACTTACTATTTTTTACAGCGTGGCCAATGTGGGCAGCGTGTTTTGCACTTTACCTATTACGTGACCAAGACGTAAAACTTACTGTTAAATAATTTTATTTAAAGCAAAAAAATGGTTATAAGCCATACGGCTTATAACCAATAAGTACACAGGGGAGTGTATGGATGTCGGTTCTAATGCATTGCATCGTTATACTGATCAGCTAGGCTCTCTTTTTGACCTTCGGTTAAAGCTTTACCCGCTAACTGAAATACCTCATGTTCTTCTTCACTTAAATGATGATGCACCAAATGATGCAGCTTTTTAGCCGCAACTAACCAGGCAGATGAGCTCATTTTGGTATCTTCAAGTTGTTCAATCAATTCGTCTATTTCGTGGTGCTCTGCAACGCTGTGGCGAGCTTTTTCATGCGTTAAATCATCAAACATAAGCGGGTTATAAAAATAGCGCTCTTCAAATTTAGCGTGATCTTCTAATTGGGTTTTAAGCTCGCCCATTAGCTTATGGCGCTCAGTTGTATCGCCGTGAGTTTGAATAAGTGCATCTACCAATTTACGTTGTTTATCGTGATCGTGACGTAGCGCTTCAAATATATTCATAACTAATCCTTTACTTGCTCTTTAATAGCTTACAAATGTTAAAGCAAGCTAAGTGCCATTTTTTAACTTGTTGTATTTAATTAACTTATATTTTTTATTTGTTCGTGGGAGTATGCGGCCTGTAAGTTTTACAAGCACGCTTATGCAATATTTTCAGGCTTTAGATCTACAGAACCTTACAATTATTTGCTGGCTGCATTTTTATTTGAAGTGATAAAGTAGTGATACTATATAGGTACAATTTAAATACATTACCCTATTGATGCTTTAGTGTAAGGGACAGTTTAAGGGATAGCTTAGAGGACAGTTTAAGGATGAGCATAAAAATCTCGATTACAACATTGTTACTTTGCGCATTATTAAGTGCATGTAGTACAGCGCCGCATTATGGAAGTAGTTTATGCAGGGAAGAAGCGGGAATGACTGGGTTAAATGGCAGCCAAACAAGCCCAGAGGTTTACAATGAATGTATGAGCGCTCAAATAAAAAAGGATGCTAAAGAGGATACTTTTTTGATGAAGTTGCAGTGTTTTTTATTGATTTACTTATTTTGATAGCCGACTAAGTGAGCAAACTTGCAGCTATAATTTAAAACTGAAGGGTGCGTAAAATAGGATTGATTATGAAATTGTTTTTAACTGTATTCTTACTGTGTATATTTCTAACTGGCTGTGCGGCAAAGCCTTATGCGGGCTCTGCAAAGTGTATGGAGCAAGCTGATATTGCATACGAAACGCAAACACATAAAAATGAGTCATTTAACAATGAATGCAAAGCTGCAAACGTAAATGTACCTAATAAAGCGCTTGAGAATCATGGCGTGTTAGATAGGAGTATTTTGCAAACGCTGGCTCATTTTTTAAATGGGCTTTTTAACTAAAGGTAAAGCAATGAATAAAGCGTTAAGAGCAAAAATTGTTGCTGTGTGCGATAAAAAAATAGCAGCCAAAGGCGAAAATGTAGGGCTTTCTTTTTATGCTTTTTTTGCAAATAAAAACGACAACCCAGAGCTGCTCATGCAAGCCGCAACTTGGTGGATACACACCCATAAATTAGATCACTTTGAAAAAGCCCACAAAATAAAACAATTGATTATTGATGGAAAATAACCTTGACGCCCATTTGAATAGTTGTATAAAGCGAAAACCTAGTTTGTTAATTTAAGATGGGTGTCACAGTTATTATTCTAGTAAATAACTATGAAAACCATTTATAGAATAATCATAACACCACCAAAAATAACACTGGCACCCACGCCAGATTCAAAGATAGTTATTACTAATAACTATCCTTGGCTTTTCGCAAATTTTATTGTCTATAAATTTGTATTGGTTGACATGTAGAATGAATGCTCTACCATGGAGTGTAGCATTCATTCTACATGGGTTAAACACTATGCTAAAACAAGAAATAGCTGCTGCGCTTGAGGTGGCTTTTAGTCAACATGGTTTTGCCGAGCCAAGCGTGGCAAAGCTGCAAAAACTCAGTGGCGTTAGTTTGCGCACCCTTTATAAATATTACCCGTCAAAGCAGGCAATGATCATTGCTGCGCTTGAGTATCGCCATAATCGCTATATTAATTTTTTACTTAAAGATGCGCCTGCACCGGGTGCTGAGGCGGTTTTGCATATGTTTGAACAGCTAAAAGCGTGGATGGTGGAATTTGCGCCTAACGGCTGTTTATCTATCAATGCGCTGTCGGCGTTTCCTGAGGATGAAGCTATTAGCTTTGCGGTGCAAACTCATAAAAATGACGTAAAAAAACTGTTAGGTGAGCAAGGCTTAAATCCATCATTGGCTAGTAGCTTGTTTTTGCTGCATGAAGGAGTGTCGAGCGCGTGGCCAGTTATGGGCGATGAGGCGGTTACATCAGCAAAAAACATTATTCTTAAATTAATATAATGGAGCAACCAATGGCAAATTTACCTAGTACAATGCATGGCGTACAGCTTACGGAGCATGGTGATTTTGATGTATTAAAGTATGCAACTAACTTACCGTTGCCAGCGCTTGCACAAACCGATGTACTTATAAAAGTTATGGCGGCAGGTGTTAATAACACCGATCTGAATACCCGCACGGCGTGGTACGCTAAAAAACAAAGCAGTAAAGACGATGCAAGTTGGTCTGGTGATGCGTTTGTTTTTCCGCGCATTCAAGGTGCAGATGTATGTGGTGTAATAGTAGCCGTAGGTGAAAGTGTTGATAAAAGCCGTATTGGCGAGCGTATTTTAGTTGAGCCATGTTTAGTAAAAGCTAACGGCGAAACACTAAAAGCACCGTGGTATTTTGGCTCAGAGTGCGATGGCGGATTTGCACAGTACACTGTAGTTGATTCAATCCATGCTTATACAATTAATAGTCGCTATAGCGATGTTGAGCTGGCGTCTTTTCCGTGCTCATATTCTACAGCCGAAAACATGTTGTACCGCTCAAACCCACAGCCAGGGGAAACTGTTTTAATAACGGGAGCCTCCGGCGGGGTTGGCTCTGCGGCTGTGCAATTAGCCAAAGCGCGTGGTGCGAGTGTTATTGCAATTACTAGTAAAAGTAAGGCACAGCAGTTAAAAGATTTAGGTGCCGATAAAGTGGTACTACGCGAAGATGATTTAATTCAAGCGTTAGGTAAAAACAGTGTTGATGTTGTTATTGATCTGGTAGCTGGCGAGCAATGGCCAAAGCTACTAGAAGTGTTAAAACCAAAAGGGCGTTATGCGGTGTCGGGCGCTATAGGCGGAGCGTTAGTAGAGCTTGATATACGTACTTTGTACTTAAAAGATTTAACGTTTTTTGGCTGTACAGTTATAGAGCCTGAGGTGTTTAAAAGTTTAGTCAACTTTATTGAACAAGAAAAAATTAAACCTATTGTGGCGCAAACATTTCCATTGAGCGAAATAGTTACAGCGCAAAAAGTGTTTGCACAAAAACAACACGTAGGAAAAATTGTACTAACTATCCCCCATAGCGAATAGCGCGTTAAACAACACAGCCCGTTACAAAATTAACGGGCTTTTTAGTGGCAACAAGCTTATAAGCTTTTTTTAGGCGGTAAAGCCACGTTTGCAAATATAAGCCCCGCTACAAGCGACATAAATATTAAAAATGTTTGCTGGCCTATATGCTCGGCATAAACAAAGTCTTGGCCTTCAATAAGCGAGTTTAAGCCAATATAAGTTTTACTGCCGGGTACCAATACAATTAAGCCTTGCATGGCAACAATGGAAGCTGGGGCATTTGCAACGCGATTAAATAAGTTACTAAACACACCAACTGAAAGCGCACCAACAAACGTGCCTAACGTGTAGTCAAGGTACATAGCCGAACCAATACTCGTGCCATAGGCTATAAAGCCAGAAGCGATTGACCATCCTGCATGTTTAAGCTTGGTTCTAAATATCACTATTAAGCTACTACAAAGTAAAAATATAGCCAGCCACGCCGTCCAACGCGGAAGTGGCTCGGGCTGTACAAAGTCGGTTTGGCCAAACAGGGCAAAGCCAATGCCTATGCCAATAAAGGCGCCAAAGTACAGTTTAAATAACAGCATGAACGAGTCCATAACCCGTGCCGTACCCGACACCAAATGCCTAGCGGCAAGCTCTGCTAAACCAAGGGCTAGTGCTAAACCGGGTATAAACACAATAATGGCTGAAAGCACCACTAACCGTATATTTATATCGGGCGAAATATACACACTTACCGCACAAGCCAACACAGCCGATACTATAGCAACAAGAGGCTCTAGCATGTGAGCAACTCGCTTAGAGCGGTTTGACCACAGCACAAACGCATACACCACTAAAGTGAGTAACGCTGACCAAATAACGTCTGTCCAGCTGGTGCCCATGAGCATGGCAAATGCACCACCCGATGTTGCAAAAGCTATACCGGTTACAAGTTTATTGTAAGGGTTTGGCATGTCGTAAATGGCATCAAGCTGCGCATCTACTTCTTGTAATGTGAGCTTGCCGTCAAGCATCTGATTTACTAAGTCGTCGGTATCGGCAAGTGAGCCTAAGTCGTGATCGCCTGGGTCTACACGTGCCACGTGGGTGTATTCGTCTTCGTGGCCATCAGTCCAAATTACAAACGTTACTGAAGTAGGCGACATAACAAAAGACGATTTAAGTCCTAAGTAAGTGGCCACTTCCATTAAGTGTGCTTCTAGGCGGTACGCAGGGGTGCCGTACTTATGAAGCATTTTACCTAATTTAACGATAAATTTGCGTTTTTCAGTAAAGGTTGCAGTTTTCAAATCTTGTATGGACCAGTGTGTAAATAAATTAGCTAAAAGTATAGGCTAAAACGCCCATTTGTAATGGGCGCGATTTTAAACACAAATCTGTAGGAGTCTAGTCATTTTTAATCTAATTTTTTATTTTTTTCAGCAATCCATTGCGCCATATACTGCGTACTGCGCATAGTATGGTGTTTTAACATTTGTCCGGTGAAGTTTTTTTCCCTATGCGCTTTTAAATCGTTGCTTATAGAGTCAATTTTATTAATTAACGCCGCGCTTAATTTTACTTTGTCGTAGAGTGTATTAAGTAGCGTATTGCCAGCTTGCTGCGCGTGTTTAAAACCGGCTTGATTGGTGTAAAGCTCAACGGCTGCATTTGCAAAATCGTCAATATTATTAGCCACTTTACCAGGCCATGGTAAATCGTTGTGCATTCCCTCTGCGCCAATATTAGTGGTAACGCTGGGCGTTTGCATTATCATGGCTTCAAGTAACTTGCCTTTTATACCCGCGCCAAAACGAAGGGGCGCTAAACACACGCGTGCGCTTTGCATTACCTCATAGGCGTCATCGGCCCAGCCTTTTATTAAAAAGCCTGTTTTAGGGTTATTAAGAGCGGTTGCTTTTGGGGGCGGGTAAGAGCCATAAATGTGTAGCTCGGCTTTTGGTAGTTGCTTACGAATTAATGGCCATATTTTTTGTAAGTAAAGAACCGCATCCCAGTTTGGGGCGTGTCTAAAGTTACCTATGGTCATAAAGTGTGCGCGTTCATCAAAGCGCTTAGTGGTTTTAGGTAATGCACTTAAATCGACCATAAACGGTAAATGGTGTAATAAGCTTGGTTCGACCTTAAATACACTATTGAGTAACTCCATTTCGAAGCTTGAAATAATTAAGCTGAGGTCGCAGCGCAAAATTGCGGCTATTTCGCGCTTGGCTATGTCTGAATGTAAATCGCTGGTGGTAAATTCACGCTCGCCTTTGTGCGCTTCGTGGCGCGCATTGCGTAAACATTGTAAATCTTCGGTATCGAGGATTTTAATGGCATTCGGGCAGTGTTTATCTACACGCCAGCCAAATTGCTCTTCCATCATAAAGCGGTCAAACATCACTATGTCTGGGTTGTACGCTTTAGCGTACTCATCAAAACTTTCGCAGTTAAGAGCAATGCTTTGGCTCGTTATACCAAAGTCGTTTAGGTTAACCATGTGCTCGGTGCGCTGTGCTGGGGTGGCAAATTCTACTTGCCAATTTTGCGCTTTAAACGCGGTTAATAACGACATCATGTGCGTACCTGCAGCAGATGAGTTTGGCTCTGGCCATACGTAACCAATTACCAGCACTTTTTTCATTACGGTGTTTCTCTAATTTGTAGGTTTACATTTACCAGTGTTTTTACTGGCGCAGTGTGTGTTTGTAGTTGCTCTTGCAGCACTAAAATAGTGCGCTTAGCAAGCTCTTGGGTGTTTATATTGGCGCAAGTAAAGCGCGGTTGCATTTCGGTAATATCAGGAATATGCAAGCAGCTTACTATATTGTTTTTTAAATGCGGGGCGGCGGCTAAAACGCCATGCGCAATTATGTTGTTAGCGCATACAACCGCATCAATACTCGGCTTATTAAGTAATGTGTTATTAAATACTTGCTTTGCATGTAATGGAGTGTTTTTTGTGCACGTAATAGCTGGCTCGGGGATTATATTGTGTTTTTTACACGCACTATTAAAGCCGCTTAATAAATCCTCTGTCGATAAGCTTTCATCACCCATAAACAGTATGTTTTTAGGCGACTCACTTATTAGCTGTAATGTAACTACATGGCTTGCTTTAGTGTAGTCGGGTAAAACACATGGAGCTGAGCTGTAAGGTACTTCGTGCATTAGGCTAATAACGGGGTGGGTGGCTGCAAGGTTGTCGAGCCACTGCGCACAGGTGTTAGCCACAGGGCACATTATAAATGCAGCTACTTTGTATTCTTTTAAATTATTTATTAGCTGCGTTTGGCGCTCTACGCTGTTGTTACTACTAACAATAATGGCTTGAAAAAAAACCTCGCTTAATACTTGCTCTATATTTTTAGCAAGTAATGCCATAAGCGGATTTGTTAAATCATCAATTACAACAGCCACTAAGTTTGAACGCCCAGAGCGCATTGCTGCAGCATCACGGTTATAAACATAACCGAGCTCATTAATTGCGTTTAACACTTTTTGTTTGCTTTTAGCGGCTACTTTATTGCTTTGTGTAAGCACTAACGACACGGTCGATTTAGACACACCCGCACGGTGAGCAACATCAAAAATAGTGACCGATTTAGCTTTGTCAGGCATGGTATTTTAAGCGCGCAGTGATGAGTAAATAGCTGCGTAGTGTAGCGTATATAATGCAATTAAGTCATCTTTTAGCGCTGTAATTTAAAGCTTAATACTTTATGAACAGGTCAAAACATGTTTATATACCTTTTATAATCTTAAAAATAACAAAAGGATAAAAACATGAACGCATTTAGGCTGTTAGTTGCCTTTATTTGTTGTGTTGTAATAATGCCAAACAGCTATGCTGAGCAAGGTTATCAAACACCTTCGCCAGAGCTTGCTGCCGTGGTAGATGCCAAATTAGCACCTACAAGTTTTTTATCGAGCGATGGCCAATGGCTGGCTCTGTTTGAACGTAAGCGTGTAGTAACACTAGATGAGCTTGCCAAAGATGAGCTTAAACTTGCAGGTATAAAGCTTAATCCTGCTAATTTTTCACGTTCACGTTCGCGTGTAAGTGCTAAATACAGCGCTGTTGAGCTAAAGCATGTGCAAAGCGGCACCGTTATTAATATTAACAATTTACCAAACGGTATTATTCGCTCGCCTAAATGGTCATCTAATAGTAAATATTTAGCGTTTGTTGTAGAGCAACAAAGCCAAGCAAATTTATGGCTTTACAGTGTAGAAACAAAACAAGCAAAAATGCTCTCAAACGCAGCGCTTAACTCGGTTATTACCGCTACGCCTTACCAATGGCTACCCGATAGCAGCGCACTTGTGGCAAATTTAGCAGTTAATATAGATAAACCCGCGTTAAAAAACAGCAGTCAAAATGTAGTGCCGGTTATTCAACAAAGCACCGGCGAAAAAGCCCCCGCGCGTACCTATCAAAACTTATTAACCAGCCCGTTTGACGAAGCACAGTTTAAATTTTACGGCCAAGGGCAATTAGCTTATGTAACGCTTGATGGCAATACACAAGCTATTGGTAGCCCAGCGTTATTTAAATCGTTTTCGGTATCGCCAGATTCAACCAATATATTAGTTGCTGCGATAAACGAGCCGTTTTCGTATCAAGTACCGTACAGCCGTTTTGCCAGTACGTGGCAAATATGGGGAATGCGCGGTTACGCATTAGCCGAGCTTGTGAAGCAACCCCTTGCCGATAACATTCCACAAGGCTATGACAGTGTTCGCACCGGCCGACGCAACTTTGAATGGCGCGCGGATCAAGGCGCAGAAGTTATTTGGGCCGAGGCGCAAGATGGCGGCGACATGAAAACCGATGTTAAGCACCATGATTATATTTACAGCTTACGTGCGCCATTTAAACGCGAGCCTAAATTATTTGCTAAAGTAGAGCGCCGCTTTGCAGGTATTGAGTGGGGTAACCAAAATGTTGCCATGCTTGTTGATTGGCGCTTTAGCGACCGCCAAGTACGCACATTTGTTATTCAACCGCGTAATGCCGATAAAAACCGCGTGCTGTTTTCAGAGCGAAGCTATAACGATGCGTATAAAGACCCAGGTAGCTTTATTTACGAGCGCAACGATTTAGGCGCTAACGTTATTAAAATTGTTGGCGGACGCTATATGTACCTGCGTGGTAATGGCGCATCAGAGCAAGGTAATATTCCGTTTTTAGACCAGTACGATGTAAAAACAAATAGCAGCAAGCGTTTATGGCAATCACAAGCGCCATACTACGAGCGTGTTCGTGCATTGCTTGACGATGAAGGCGAGCGCTTTATAACTGTGCGAGAGTCTAAAACTGAGCAGCCTAACTTTTTTATTCGTGATTTAGATAGCGATACGCTTACCCAATTAACTAATTTTGCTCACCCATACCCTGCATTTAAAGGGGTGACAAAAGAGCAGTTACGTTACAAACGCGATGATGGTGTTGAGCTTTCGGGCACACTTTATTTACCACCAGGCTACGACGTAACCCAAGGCCCGTTACCAGTACTTATGTGGGCGTATCCGCTTGAATACAAAGATAAAGCCGTAGCATCGCAAGTTCGCGAGTCGCCTTATGAATTTACTTACATTGGCTATTGGGGCCCAATGCCTTACCTTGCTAAAGGTATTGCCGTGTTTGACGACCCTAAAATGCCGATTGTAGGTATTGATGGCAGTGAACCAAACGATAACTTTAGAACACAACTTGTAGCAAGCGCGCAAGCTGCGGTAGATGTGTTAGTTGATAAGGGTATTGCTGATAAAAACAAAATAGCCATAGCAGGGCACTCATACGGTGCATTTATGGTGGCAAATTTATTGGCGCATAGCGATTTATTTAAAACCGGTATTGCTCGCAGTGGCGCGTATAATCGCACATTAACGCCGTTTGGTTTTCAGGGCGAAGAACGTGATTTTTGGCAAGCACAAAGTGTGTACGCTAATATGTCGCCGTTTTTTCACGCAGAAAAAATCAATGAGCCAATGCTGATGATCCACGGTCAAGAAGATCCTAATTCAGGCACCTTCCCAATGCAAAGTGAGCGCATGTACGCAGCGCTTAAAGGCTTAGGTAAAGACGCTCGCTTAGTTATGCTTCCATACGAAGCCCACGGTTACCGCGCACGTAAAAGTTTATTACACGTTCTGTGGGAACAAGAGCAGTGGTTAGATAAGTATTTGTTAAATGATTCAGCAGAGCCTGTAGAGGTAATTACTGAACCAGTGGCAAGTACAGGGCAATAGCAATAAACATAAGTAAGCAAAACGCGGCTACTTATAGCCGCGTTTTTGTTTTAATACGAGAGTAAATTAATGATTGATGTAGCAGCGCTTGCGGTTTTTATTCCTACCTTCTTTTTTGTATCTATCACCCCAGGTATGTGTATGACCCTTGCCATGACACTCGGCATGAGCATAGGTGTGCGCCGAACCTTATGGATGATGATAGGTGAGCTATTAGGGGTGGCGAGTGTTGCCGTTGCTGCAGTACTCGGTGTTGCAGGTGTAATGCTCAATTACCCAGAGGCCTTTGCTATTTTAAAATGGGTAGGCGGCGGGTATTTAATTTATATAGGCATAAATATGTGGCGCGCCAAAGGTAAAATGTCAATTAATACACAAAGCCCCAGCGATGTAAGCCGCCAGTCGCTTTTTACGCAAGGCTTTGTAACTGCTATTGCAAACCCTAAAGGCTGGGCGTTTATGATCTCACTATTACCGCCATTTATTAGTGTTGAACACGCAGTAGCTCCACAGCTATTAGTGCTTGTTTTAGTCATTATGATAAGCGAATTTATATGTATGCTTGCCTATGCCACAGGCGGTAAAAGCCTACGCTTGTTTTTAGCACGTGGTGACAACATTAAATGGATGAACCGAATTGCGGGCAGCCTCATGGTGCTAGTAGGCATATGGCTTATTTTTGGTTAGCTTAAAAAGTAGTTGATATCATCAATTAATTTGTTATAGTTGATTTTGTCATCTATTTAACACTTAAGGCATGCCCAAAATGAGTACACCCCAATCAGTAAATCCAGATATGGTTGAGCCTAAAAAAACACCTGTAATTTATAAAATACTGGTTATGGTAAGTATTATTACAATTGTTGGCGGCTCTCTTACTGGCATTATGACTTATGTAAATGTAGGGGTTACAAAGCAGTTTTATGCCGATTGGTTTACCTCGTTTATAAGTGCAGTGCTGGTAATGGCGCCGGTAGGCTTGGTAATAATGACCTTAATGCACAAGCTAGTTAATAAGTTATTACTTAGGGCGTATTGACCTTTGGTGGTTGAATTTGCAGCAGTGTGTTTGGTTTTTAGGCAAGGCAGAGCCTATGTAGTGTGGTTATTCCCCATAAATAGGCGATAACGCAGCATAAATACCAAACATGCGCTGCCCTTTGGGTTCTTTCTAGGGACTATTAATTCTTTGTTGCTCGGTTTTTACTTAGCCCACTAGGTTACAAACCTCGCGCCGTGATTTAATCGCCCCTAGATTGAACAAATTTCAATCCACAAAGATAAACACGCCCTAGTAGCGAGCTAAAACGTAATTTAGTGATTAGTGTTTTTATGGCGCTGATCATGGAATCGCTAATGGCGTTTGTAACCGCTACCAACAATATTGGCTATGCAGATATGCGTTTATTTTTAAATGGTTGGGCTGAAGGGCTACTTGCTGCACTGCCTATAGGCCTTACTATAATGTTAATAATGTCGGTTACGGTAAAGCCCAAATTAGAGCGCTTTTTAAAAAGCTAAATTGCGCTATTCAAAAACGGTGCAGTACGGCTTTTTGTAGATTGCGCAACCTCTTCAGGTTCACCTTGAGCAACAATTACCCCGCCTTTGTCGCCGGCTCCTGGGCCAATATCAATAACCCAATCACTGTTACTGGCAACTTGCATAGAGTGTTTACATAATAGGTAAAAACTGCGAGTATAAATTTTAATCAAGCATCTAAATTTAAAAGGACGTTTAATTGTGGTAAAAATTGTAGTCAGCTTTGTATTTTTATTAATACTTAGCGCCAATGTGTTTGCAGCGCAAAATAATGTATTAAATGTTGACCGAGCCATACCAAATAGTATGCAGTTGTCCTTCCCTAACGATAACAATATAACGCCTAAAAAGTCTGACTTTTCAATTTTAAACTATGTACTTATGAGTAACGAAATAGGAGAGCGTTGGGCGGTTATTACCCTTACTAATTTAGCCTCTGGCAAGCGAGAGCTTAATCAAGAACACGTATTAGCGCTGTTTGCAGATGGCAGCAGGCAAACACCAAATGAATTTAAACTCGGCTTCAATGGCAACCAAACACAGTCGGTAACGGTATCGTTTGCTGAGCATAAGTTTCCTATTCTAAGTGTATATTCGAGCAATGATCAGTAACACATTTTTAGATAAGCTAAATGTGTAGTAATTGCTTTAGTTTATCGGCACCGGCTCTGCTGGTGCTTAGCTCAGATTTAATATCATCATTTACAATCACCATCAATTTGCCATTAACTGTTTTTGTAATAATGTTCATGGCTATATTCCTTATCAAAATAGGTATTAGGCGTTTTGTTGATAAGGAATTTAGCGAGTTTTTAACCAGCTTAATTAATGTTTATCTGAATCGACATTATTTGCAGTTGAACCGACATAAAAGTAAATTAGCGTTGTGGTGGGGGAGGCTAACTTTATAGCATTACTTTGTTTATATGCTTAATGTGTAACTAAAAGTGAAACTGGTTTAATCAAGTCTTTACACTTACAATGGTCAAACGCTAGTATCATGAATTATATAAAAGTCATGGATGATCAATGAATAGCATAATTTTAATATTTTTTTCAATTGCCTTAGTTTTGGCTCCTTCACAGGTTTTAGCTGAGCAACAGCTCCCAACTCAATTTGATAATAATCGTATAATTTTAATCCCGGAACTTATCAGTGGCAAAAAACTCAGATTTTTTACAGATACCGGCGGTGGGTGGAATGCCATTTCAAAAGAACTTCATCAGCAATACAATTGGCCAACAATCATAAAAGTAGCTGATGGCGAAGAGTATACCTTGTCAGAAATGCCTAAGTTTAAAGCAGAGGCAGAAATACCTGCTGGTGGCATTGAAAATTTCATGGCCGGATATTTGTTTATAGCCCCCGAGGCAGAACTATCAAAAGAGCAACAGTTTGATGGGTTTTTAGGTGGTCGATGGCACGCAGAAAAAATTATTAAAATTGATTATGTAAATGAATCAATGTTTATCCTTGATTCTCTTGATGAGGTTAACTTAAACAAATTTAAAAAAGTAGAATTAGGTTTTCAAAAAGACTCTCAGCAAAAATACACCACAGCATTTCCTAGAATGAGTATAAAAGTTCAAGGAATAGAGTATCAAATGTTGTTAGATACTGGTGCAACATCAACTTTAACTAATACCGCAAAAAAACAAATACAGAGTAAATCGAATGTGGTTGGTACTTCTTTTATCGCAGCTAGTGTTTTTGATAATTGGAAAGCCAGAAACCCAGATTGGGACGTTATCGAAAAAGCCGAACATGGCACCGAGGAAGCTATTATTAAGGTACCTTTCGTTATTATAGCCGAACAAAGTATTGGGCCTGTTTGGTTTACAAGAAGAGAGGATAATAACTTTCATGAGTTTATGTCTTCAATGATGGACAAAAAAATTGATGGCGCATTCGGTGGCTCAGGTCTGAAGTATTTTGACTTAGTGATAGATTACATAGACGAGCATGCTTATTTTAAGGCTAAGCTTTAAAATTTAGCCATTGTTTTATTGGCTTCAAAGGGCAGGAATAAGCGAATAACGGATGGTCAATAATTGTAAAGTATGAAGTCAAGATTTGGCCACTCTTTGGTTTTTAAAGTTAAGGAATTACTATGAAATTTGAAGGTGCACAACAAAATATGAACCTCGCATATTTTGGTGGTGGAACGGGCGTATTAGTGTCTGGCTTGGTTTGGTGTATAGCTGGCTTTGTCGCACTACTGCATTCAAATCAATCAAGTATGCTTACTTTATTTTTTGGTGGCATGTTTATACACCCTTTAGCTATGTTACTTTCAAAAGTGCTTAAACGCTCTGGCAATCACGACCCTAAAAACCCATTAGGTAAATTGGCCTTAGAAAGCACTATTATTTTATTTGTTGGTTTGTTTTTAGCGTTTTACGTAGCAAAACTTCAAGCTGAATGGTTTTATCCAATCATGCTGATGATAATTGGTGTTCGCTATTTAATTTTTAACACCATATATGGCATGAAAGTCTATTGGGTTTTGGGTGCTTTGCTTATGTTTTTTGGCATGTTGTGTATTGTATTAAATGCCAATTTTGTAATTGGCGCCTTTATTGGCGGGATAACCGAAATGCTATTTGCGCTAGTGATATTTGCCCAATCGAAAGGACTGGTTTTAAAAACTGAATAACAAGCGGTAATAATGGAAAAAGCTGTGCGTTATAGTAAAGATTTTTAAAGTATTGAGCTGAAAATTGCATGTATTTATTAGTCAGCTTTGAGATGAATAGCGGTCACTCAGGTCAGTCGCCATTAACTTAGTAAGATATAAGAGGACACTTCTCTCTTTTTTACATGTTTATATAAATAACAGAAAGCATAATATTTATAGCTGGCAATGACTTAAACTGTTTGCTATTAATGTAAATTCAAAAATAAGGGCGTTTTCGCGCTAAAAAGGGAAAGTGTCCTCTGATAAAGTTGTTAACTTTTTAAGGATGAAATATGAAACCTGCCAAGCTAGTTTTGCCAATACTCCTCACACTAGTGGGATGCCAATCAACACCTTATGCTGTGATAGATGGTGGAAGAAAGGTGATTTCTGACGATAACAATTATGAGGTAAGAATTAAGGCTATTGATGGGAAGTTGTTATTCTCTAATAATATTAGAAAGAATATTAAGCCAGGGCCTCATTTGATAGTTTTAGAAACAACAAAAAAACATCGAGGTCGTTCGGAAACTACAGAAGCTTACTTTCCAATTGAAGCAAAACCTTGTACTAAATACAGAGTGAGTGCTCAGTATAAAAATAGCTTAAGTGAAGAGTGGGAAATTAAACTTATTGATACAAGCAAAATACCATCCTGTGAAGTTGGTGAAAACAAAAGTTAACAAACTGTTGGGTAAGGGCGTTGGTAATGTAGTTGCCACTCTTTAGCCTCTCTACAACATAAAATGTGATAATAATTGGCAAGGTATTTTACTGTATCGGATGGCGCTTCGCTTATCCAACCTACACTTACAAAAAGTCGCCTATTTAGATTGTCCCACCGATAAAATAATACGCTTATTCAACACGAATACCTTGGCTTAATAGGTACTCCACAGCTGCATTAGTATGGGGCTTAAACGCTTTCCAACGGCCAATGGCTTTGCTATTTAATGGTTGGCGTACTTGTACTTTACTGGCCGTAGATACCGGTGCGGTGTTTAAGTGAAAGTCTATACACTGCTCCTGCCATTCTAAATTACAAAAGCTAAGTAGCTCTTTTATTTGCTGCTCGGGCTGGGCGACTAGTTCTTCGTATTTTACTAATTTTATATTGCTGTGCAGGGCGCTGAAGTGCTGCATAAGTTTGTAAAAACGGCTATAAAATTTGGCTGTGTCGAGCAAATCGAGCGAGTATGCGTAGTAGGGGTTATTTATTGTAAATAACTGGCGGTAGTTACCGATGCAGGTGTCCATTGGGTCGCGCAGCATACAAATAATTTTAGCGTTTGGTAGGGCTTTAGTTATTAAGTCGATATAAAAAAAGTTAAATGGGAGCTTATCTATAAAGTGTTTATGGCTGCCAGTAGTTACGCGAGTGGCATTTAAATAGGTTGTCCCAAGCTGATTAAAATCAAGCTCGTAGGCTTTACTGAGTGTTTGAGTGTCGAGTACATGGGGTGTTTGAGTTTGGCTTAACTTTTTAACGCTTAGGCCAAAGTCTTGTAATTCACCAGCTGATTGTACGTCGCTGTGGCTAGATAAAATGCGCTCAACCAATGTGGTGCCAGAGCGGGGCATACCTAATACAAAAATAGGCTCTGGCGTTGGGTTACCTTGTGTTAGCGCGTGTTTATGCTGCTCACTTAAATGTTTAATGTGTTCAAATAATGCGGCTGAGCTTTTATGATCAAACGGCTGCATAGCCCGTTTAGCCGCCTTACCTTGCTCTAGGCTTTTAAACGCATCATCAAACTTGCCTATGTCTTGATACTCTTTTGCAAGTGCGTGGCCAATGTGTAATTTTGCATCGGGATGAGTGATTTGCTCAGCTACGGTTTTTAAGCGCGATATATGATTAGATTGCGCAGTGGCTTTGGTTAAGTCACTTAATGCAAAATGGCTTTGGTGATGCAGCGGGTTTAGCGTAATGGCGCTTTCAAAGGCATTTTGGGCTTGTTTAAATTGGCCTACAAATTTAGCGCTCACACCTAAATTATAATAAAACTGCGGTTGCGGTTTATTTGCATGTTTGGCCAGTTCAATAGCGCAGTTAAAGTAATTTAGTGCGTGTTCATGAAAGCCTGCTTGCGTAAGCGCAACACCTAAGGTATCGGCATCAAGACTCTTTTTTATTTGCTTAATGGGTATGGCTAAAGCGGTATTTTTTGCTTTAGCAAGTTCACCTGTTAATGCGTAACACTTTGCAAGTTGGGCGCTGTATTCAATGCTTTTACCAAAGCTAAGGGCTTTTTCAATTAACTTTATGGCTTTGTGTATTTGCCCAACACGTAAATTAACCATGGCCAGTAAAAAATACCCATCGGCAAAGTCGTTTTTTTGAGTAACCAATTCAACTAAGGCTTTATGAGCAAGCTCAATATTGCCTTGGTTTAAATGTGTAATTGCACTTTGGTGGAGTTGTTTTAAATTTGGCTGCATTGTTTAATTTTTATTATTTAGTTACGCGTTAATAAAGAAAAAAGGCTCAAATAAATTTGAGCCTTAACACATTGTTTAAAAGTGACTATAAATTATATTTCAAATTTGTAGTTAAATTTAACACCTACTGTGAGTGGCTGATTTACAAAGTGACCGTAGTTACGTTGTATGTCGGCACCGTTTGCAGTTGTTATGTCAGCATCTGAGCGACGAACCGATGTAAATGCATATTTGTTGAATAGGTTATCAACATATAAAGTAGTCGACCACTCATCGGCTGTTAGCTTAGCAGATATATTGCTTAAGCTGTAACCTGGCAGGGTTTCGCCATTGTCATGCAAACCTACTTTTGAAAGTACATCGCTTTGTGCGGTTAAACCGTAGTTAATATCAAGGGTTTTATCGCTAAATACATCTGTTTGGTAGTTTACACCCATTGAGAACTGATGCTCTGGCGAGCCTGGTAAACGGTCGCCGTCTTCTGCGCCGTCTGTGCCATCAGCATTAAACAAAAATGGTGCGTCTGACGTTAGCTCTGCTTTTGTATAAGCATAGGTTGCGTACACGGTAAACGAGTCAGATAAAATGGCACGGGTAGATAGCTCAATCCCTTTTGCGTTTGCACTACCTGCGTTAGATAAGTACGGGAGTTGGCCTACATCTGTTGCGCCTGCAATTTGCGCATCATCCCAATCTACATTAAATAAAGCAGCGTTAAAGTGTAATTGGCTTCTAAACCAGGTGCTTTTAAAGCCTAGCTCGTAGTTTGTAGTAGTATCTGCAACAAAAAGCCTTTCGTCAGCGTTACCACACCCTGTTTGCTGGTTTTCAGGGATAGGATCAGGGCAAACAGCTAGAAGGTTGGAACCGCCAATTCTAAAGCCTTCACTTACTGTTACATAACCCATTACTGAGTCAGTAAACTGGTATTTAGCATTAAATTTGAATAAGTTACCGTTATCGCCTGCTTCGTCTTTTTCATAAGCAACTGTGATTGCATCAGGGTCTGCATCGCCATAAAGTGTATTTGCAAGCGGGAAGTCAAATGCTGCTTGCGCCTCTACATCGTATTCGTAAAAACGTGCGCCAATGGTAACATCTAATTTTTCGGTAACTTGGTAGCCAACTTCGCCGAATAGCGCAGACTCAGTGACTTTACTTTTTGTAAGCTCTAAGTATTCTAATGAGTCAGGCCTTAGCTGCGCGCCACCAAAGTTATCAACAGCGAATTGGTCAAACCCAGGCGTAAACTCTCTGCTTGATGCTTCGGTTTCTGTTTTGTTGTAAAAGCCACCCACAATCCAGTTAAAGTCGCTATCGCTTTGCGATACTAAACGCAGCTCTTGCGTGAAGGTGTCTTCTTCGTCAATTTCACGTGTGTATGATGAAAACGCAGGGAATTCTTCGTAGCCGTAATCAAGACGAATAAGTAAATCGGTTTGGTCACGTTGGCCGTCGGCATCAAAGCTTGAAATACCTGTAGCCGATACTAGCTCTGCAAAACCTAGGTCTGCTTTTAGTTCAAGGCTTAGTAATTGATCTTCTTTTTCGCGCGGCTCTTCATAACGATAAGCCGACTCGTATTTACCTACAATATCGCTTAAACCGTTATCATCGTTTAGGCTGTTGTAATGAACAATTGAACGGCCTTCGCTGTCTTGGTTTTGATAAAAGTAGTTAAGTGTTCCTTCAAATGTTTCGCTTGGTTTGAAGCGAACTGAAATACGCCCTGTAGTGGTGGTTTCGCCGTTTGCGTCTTTTACATTTTTTATATTGTTGTTTACTTCCTCGGCGTTGCTCCAATCAGGGTCTGGGAGCGATACACCTGGCTCACGTACTGTGTAAGCATAATCAATAAAACCTGGGTCTTCGTATACGTTTAAGCTTGCACGTACTGCTAATTTATCTTCAATAATTGGCAGGTTAACAATAAAGCCACCTTCGCCGCCTAAAGAGTCACTTTCTTGAGTTTGAAATAGGTCACCAAATACTTCTACCGAGGTAAAATCAAGCTCTGGCTCTTTAAGCATGTAACGAATTGCGCCGCCTAAAGTACCAGCACCATATAATGTACCTTGTGGCCCAATAAGTACTTCTACGCGTTCTATGTCTACCAAGCGCATATCAACTGACACTGGAATTTCGTTAACGTAAGTAGCTACTGTGCCACCATCTGATGATGGGCCTGACGAATTAGTGTTTAAACCACGTACAATAATAGGCGAGCCTGAGCGACCACCTTGATCGGTAATTGTTAAACCAGGCACCCAACGCGCTACATCGGCAAGTTCGCCAATGTTTTGATCTTTCATTACATCGGCATCAAGTGCGGTAATGTTTAGCGGTGCATTTTGCACCGAGCCGCTGCGCCTTGTTGCTGTTACTTCGATTACTTCGAGCGATTTTTTTTGAGCTATGACTTCTTCTTGCGCCACTGCTGAATTAGAAAATATAAATGCGCCAGAAACTGCGCTCGAAATAGCCAAGGTTAACAAGCTTGGTTTAAACATAAAAAGTGATCCCCAGTTCAAATGTTTTACATTAGTAAATTAAGTGAATAGTTTAGCAGGGAGTTAGGTGGCTGGGAATGATAAAATTGAATTTTAATTCACTTTTTTGGAATAAATATAGATAAAGTGACGGTAAAAAATTATATAAATAGCTATTACATCCAATGTGTTGGCTAAATAAGGTACAAATAATGTGCTTTTTCCTCATTGAGCAAATGTAAATAGCCATTCATGTTTATTATTTTGTAGTAATTGTGTTGTTTGTTAATACAAAATTTGTAGGTCTATTTTTCAGTGGTTTATTTAATTTTTAGCCCTATAAATTTTTAGTTTGATCCCCATTGTTCTTAGTTATCGTAAGCTACTTCAATTCGCACATGTGTGCGCGCATTTACAGGATTAAATTATGAGTCAGTTATTCTCAAAGTTAAACATAGGGCAACTCACCTTGAACAACCGCATTATTATTGCGCCTATGTGCCAGTACTCAGCCAATAATGGTGCAGCCAGTGATTGGCACACTATTCATTTAGGACAGTTAAGCTTAAGCGGGGCAGGGTTACTTATTTTAGAAGCTACAGCGGTTAACCCTGAGGGGCGTATTAGTTACGGTGATTTAGGGCTTTGGAATAGCGAAACCCAGCAAGCACTAGGTAAAAGCTTAAAAGCTATTAGGCAATACAGCCCCATGCCAATTGGCATTCAGCTAGCGCACGCTGGGCGTAAAGCATCTACAGAAAAACCATGGGATGGGGGTGGCGCATTAAACCCAACGGATGAAAACGGCTGGCAAACACTTGCGCCTTCAGCTGTTGCGTATGACGATAATAGTCCAGTGCCTAAAGCCATGAGCCAATCCGATATAAACACATTAATTAAAGACTTTGTTAGTGCCGCTAAACGCGCTGACGAGCTTGGCCTTGATTTAATTGAAATACATGGCGCGCATGGTTATTTGTTACACCAGTTTTTATCACCACTTTCAAACAAGCGTGATGATGAATACGGCGGCAGTTTACAAAACCGTATGCGCCTTGTGATTGAGGTGTTTAAAGCAGTAAGAGCTGAATTTGCAAGCCATAAACCGGTAGGTATTCGTATCTCTGCGACTGATTGGGTAGAAGGTGGTTGGGATTTAGAGCAATCTATTGAGCTTGCTAAAGCGCTTAATGAACTTGGCTGCGATTTTATTCACGTAAGTACAGCGGGTTTAAGCCCAGAACAGCAAATACCTGTTAAACCAAATTTTCAGGTGCCATTTGCAACCGCTATTAAAGAGGCTGTGAATATGCCGGTTATAGCCGTAGGTTTAATTACCGAGCCACAACAAGCCGAAGATATTATTAGCGAACAGCAAGCCGATGGCGTAGCACTAGCACGAGGTATATTGTATAACCCGCATTGGCCTTGGCATGCAGCAGCTGAGCTTGGCGCAACTGTTAAGGCACCAAAACAGTATTTGCGATCTAGCCCGCATGGGCAGCCTTCACCTATTAAGTAACTTACATTTTTACATTTACCATGGCTACCCACTGCATTATATGCAGTGGGTTTTATTCGTTAAAAATTAGAGTGTTTCATGAACCAAGCAGCTACACAGCCAGTGCAAATAAGTAATATATTAGTGAGTATTATTGCACTGTGCTGCGGCCTTATTGTGGCAAATATTTATTATGCTCAGCCTATCATTGAGTTATTAGCGCCCGATGTTGGCTTAAATGCGCACAGCGCAAGTTTTATTGTGTCGCTTACACAAATTGGCTACGCATTGGGACTGTTTTTTTTAGTGCCATTGGCTGATTTAGTTGAAAATAAACGCTTAATGCTCATTACCTTAGCTATAACATTTTTAAGTTTAATAGGCGTAGGCTTGGCGCAAAGCCCAAGTGTAATGCTGCTATTATGTTTATTAGTTGGGGCAAGCTCTGTATCGGTGCAGGTATTAATACCGCTTGCTGCGCATTTATCGTCAGATGAAAAACGTGGGCAAGTACTGGGTAATATAATGGCGGGGTTGTTACTGGGTATTTTATTAGCCAGGCCAGTTTCGAGTTTAATAGCCGATCATTTTGGTTGGCGAGCTGTGTTTTACTTTGCCGCAGCCTGTATGGCATTTATAGCCAGTGTTATTTATTTTGCGATACCAAGCAGGCAACCGACACAAAATACAACCTACTTTAAGTTATTAAAATCGCTTAAGCAGCTAATAATACAGCAGCCTGTGCTGCGCCAGCGAGCGCTGTATCAGGCGCTTATGTTTGCCTCTTTTAGCTTATTTTGGACAAGCGTACCCATTGTACTTGCGCGAGAATATGCCCTATCGCAATCACAAATAGCTTTATTTGCTTTAGTTGGCGCAGCAGGTGCTATAGCAGCCCCTATTGTAGGGCGTTTAGCCGATAAAGGTTATACACACCAGTTATCGTTATTGGCGAAGGTGATTGCCACAGTGTGTTTTTTACCTAGCTTATTTGAGTTACCCAATGGGATAATAATTTTAGCTTTAACAGGTGTGTTTATTGATTTTGCTGTGCAAGCAAATATGGTGCTGGGTCAGCGAGTGGTATATTCATTAGAGCCACAAAGCCGAGCTCGCTTAAACGCCATTTACATGACCAGTATTTTTGTAGGCGGGGCGCTTGGCTCGTTAATGGCAAGCCCACTATACGAAGCTGGTGGCTGGGAAAGCGTAGCGTTAGTGGCAGTAGGTATGCCTGTTATATCACTAGTAGGCTATTTAATGACAAGTAGAAAGTAGCGCGATACAGGTTATATAGAATTTGTTATTTAAAAGGCCAGCGCAGTTATGTGCTGGCCTTTATATTGAGGCGATTACTGTTTTTTAGCACTCGAAAATGAGCTACCCACCGAGGCTATAATCACCAATAAAATAGCTAACCATTGCCATAAGGTTAATAACTCGCCAAGTATTATAAAGCCTGCCAAGGCAGCAAATGCAGGCTCTAAACTTAGCATAATACTAAACCCTTGAGCGGGCATATTGCGCAGGGCAACCATTTCAAGTGTATAGGGCAATGCACTTGATAAAATAGCAATGCCAATGCCCAGCGGTATAACACTCCATGTAAACGCACTGCTTTGTAATATGCCGCCATAAGGTACAAGTACAATGGCTGCAACGGTCATACCCAAAGCGACCGTTGCGCCGCCCGAGCTTTGCGTGCCGGTTTTTTTGCCAAATAAAATATAGGCTGCCCAACAGGCACCGGCACCTAGCGCAAGTACTACGCCTATTGGGTCTAGGCTTTCTTGACTGCTCATATCGGGCAGTAACAGTAAAATACCCGCAATGGCACACGCCACCCAAAATAAGTCGCGCTTAGCGCGTGAGCTAAATAACGCCACAGCAAGTGGGCCGGTAAATTCAAGCGCAACACCAATCCCTAAAGGGATACGGTCAATGGCGTAATAAAATAAAATGTTCATTCCGCCTAGGCTTAAACCGTACACCACAATTGATAACCGATTACCTTTAGCTGGCAGGTGTTTCCACGGTTTAAATATTAAACATAATATAAGTGCAGAAAAGCCAAGCCTAAGTGCAGTGGTGCCTTCGGGGCCAACAACAGGAAATAACTGCTTAGCAAATGAGGCTCCAGATTGAATGGTGATCATTGCTAAAATTACGCACACAAGCGCGAGCAAAAAGTCTTTAGTGGATGATTGCATTGTTTTCCTTGGTAACAATCGCCGAGTTTTGCGCAGTGTATCTGTTTTTTATTGGCTAAGTAATAGCTTGTAAGGCATACAAATTAAATTTCGGAGGGAGTGACTAATATGTGCGATGAATTTGCGTAACTGCTTATGCATAACCAAATGCAAAAGCTGAGCGCCTTAAAATAAAAAAGCCAGCGAATAGCTCGCTGGCTTATCAACGTTTAGGTTGTTTTAATGTGTTTTGCTAGCACTTTTAACTAAGCCATCTAAAGAATATAGGCCACGTTTTTCATCATTTTTACGTTTTATCTCTTCAAGCGCACGCGCTTCTACTGCGTCAAATAATGCATTAATTAAACGGTTAAAGTGTTTATGCATTGCGGTACGTGCGGCGCTTGCGTCGTGTGTTTGCAGCGCATTATAAATAGCGGTGTGCTCATCCATTACGCAATCGTTATTGTTTTTACACACGCTGCCGTAATCAGCCACAATTTGGGAGTTGTTAAGGCGTAAATCCCACAAATTTGCCACCGCATACTCAAGGGCTTTGTTACGTGTAGCACGCGCTATTATTTCGTGAAACTCGCGGTCTGCTTGTTCTACATATAAGCCTTTTTCCATGGCTATTAGCGTTTGCTTTAATTGAGCTAGTTCTTCATCGGTGATTGATTGAGCGGCAAGTGCAGCTATTTCACCTTCAATGAGTGCGCGAGCTTGGGTTAGCTCAAAAGCGCTGATCTCTTTTGTTTTTACAGATGTTTCTTGTTGTTCTATTACATAAACGCCTGAGCCGGTTTTAACCTCTACGCGGCCTCGTACTTCTAATGCAATAATAGCTTCACGAATTGTTGGGCGGCTTACGTCAAACATGTCGGCAAGTTCTCGCTCTGGTGGTAAACGACTCCCAGCAGAAAACTCTCCTTGGTTTATCAAAGCTTCAACTTTATCAACAATGCGCCAAAATAAGCGACGGTTTCCCATATTCTACCTTTATTACCTTAAGGAATAGCGGCTAATAGGCTCAAATAGCCTAAACCTACTGTTATTAGCAGAGGTTACCCCAAAATTCACTATTATGTCAAAATTCTAAAGTGATGTAACGGTCATATAATATTATAAATGAGTGTTAACCTTTTTATGTTACCAATTTAGTATAAATTTTAATAATTGGCTAGCTTGATTGGTCATGTTTTTGTGTGCTAAGTTAACTTTGCTCTTTTATATAAAGGGTAGTTAGGGCACTTTGTTTGGCTTTACCAATAAAAATAAGTAAGCCGACAATTTTAAATCTGGCCCTAACCTTGATTGCCCACGGATGGGGGTCAACTTTAGTCCGCTGTAGCGCTATTATCATTAGGGTAAACTACCCCGAGCTGTTTTCTTGCGGTATCAAGTACGTTCATTACGTCGCGGGCAAGTTGATGTGTATTAACATCTGACTCTAGCTTTTGCGCGTTTATGGTTTGCATAAAGTGCGCAACTTCGTATTTCATAAAGTGCTCATCAAATTTATCAGAAATAACCTCAACCTCCCCGTTATTAGCAACAAACTCTATGTGTTTTAACTGCGACACGGCATGTATTCGTAAGCGTCCGCGCTCACCTTGTATTTCGGTTATGTTGTCGCCTTGAGAAATTTTAGAGTAGCTAATAACGGCTTGTTTATCATCGTAATTTAATAATACGTCGCCTGCGCCATCTACGCCTGTATCTAATAACACACCACTGGCACTCACGCGCTGTGGAGCCCCCCAAAGTGCTATAAGTATATAAAGCGGATAAACGCCTAAGTCGAGTAGAGCGCCATTGGCAAAGTCGGGTAAAAAGGTATTTGGGCGTTCGCCGTTTTTATATTTATCGTAACGTGATGAGTACTGACTGTATTGACCAATAAACTTACGGGGTTTGCCAATTTTACTAAGCGCATTTTTAAGCCGTGTAAAATTTGGCAAATGCGTGGTCATCATTGCTTCCATATAGAGGCGTTTATTAGCTTTAGCTGCAGTTAAAATAGCGTCTAGCTCTTGGCTGTTAGCGGCTGAAGGTTTTTCGCCTAATACATGCTTGCCTGCTTCAAGGCACATTACTGCATATTGTTTGTGTAGGCTATTTGGCGCTGCAATATACACCGCATCAACATGGGGGTTTTGGCATACCTGCTCAATTGAGGTGAAAATCTCTACATTAGTATTTGGGTGATTAGATAAAAAGGCTTCACCGCTCGATTGCTTGCGTGAGCACACACCATATAAATTAAATGCAGGTAGCGTATTTGCTGCGCTTAATAGGGTGTCACTTATAAAATTTGTACCGACAATAACAAAGTTCATGCCTGCTCCTTAGCTTAAATAATAAGAGCCGCTACTTTAACATTTTTTTTGCTCTGTATGCTTTAGGGCGTGTTGACCTTTGGTGGTTGAATTTACAGCAGTATGTTTTGTTTTTAGGCAAGGCAGAGCCTATGTAGTGTGGTTATTCCCCATAAAAAAGCGATAAAGCAGCATAAAGACCAAACATGCGCTGCCCTATGGGTTCTTTCTAGGGACGATTGACTCTTTGTTGCTCCATTTTTACTTAGCCCACTAGGTTACAAACCTCGCGCCGCGATTAAATCGCCCCTAGATTGAATAAATTTCAATCCACAAAGTTCGACACGCCCTAGGAGAACAGCCAAACCAGCGTTTAACACTTGCGCATAAGGTTGCTTGCTCCTGGTAACCTAAAAGCATTGAAATAGCGCTGATAGAGTATTGTTTTTGAAGCAAGTAATGGGCTGCTAGCGCGCGTCGAGTGGTGTCTTTGAGTTTTACAAAGCTGGTGTTATGTTTAGCCAACTCACGGTGCAAAGTACGCGGGTGCATATTAAGCGCCTCGGCAATAGTTTGGTTTGAACATTGGTAAATAGGCAGCATAGGCCTTATTAGTGCACTTACTTGGGCAGGTAATGACTGGCTATGTTCGTTGCGTTTGGCTAAAAAGTTAAAGGCTGCGTCGGTTTTATTAAGGTTGCTGTGGTTAAGCTTTATTGATAAGTCTGCTTTGTTTATTACAATGCCCGCACTGTTGCGGTGCTCTATTACTTTACAGCCAAAATAGGTTTGGTATGCGTGTGTATTAGCTGCCAGCTTTTGCGGTAAAAACACAGTGCTTGGCTTGCACTGATTATTACTTAATTTTTTAATTATGCTCATGGCTAAACCTAGCGTGAGCTCTATGGCTTGATTTATTTGTGGCAGGGGCCTTAGGTTAAATTCAAACGATAAAAATAAGCTCTCGTCATTATCTAATGAGTGCGTTGTTAAGCACAGTGCGGGGCTGTGTAAGTGTAAATATTTAACCACCCAGCTAAGCGCCTCTTCTAAATTAGTGCCACTTTTAGCGGCTATGGCTATGTGCCCTAAAATATCAAAGTTTTGTTTATTTGCTAGTTTAAGCCCAAAGCTTGGGCAATTAAGTGTGTGGCTGCAGTACTCTAATAAATTTGCATAGCTCAAATAGGGTAAATATTGGTTTTCAAGGTTATTAAAGTCGACATTGACCTTACAGGTTTCCATTACGCTTGCTGGGTCTGCGCCAAGCTCTTTAATTAACGAATCTATTGAATATAAAGAGGTGGCACGTATTGGGCTGCTCATACACTGGTGCTGTAAATTAAAGAGGATGTCTAAAAATATCAAGTTTTGTGACGTTAATCTATGCACTATAGTGCTTTAATTAGTGACGATTTAAAGGCACCTATGAGTAACCATACGTTTGATTATATTATTATTGGCGCTGGTAGTGCGGGGTGTGTGCTGGCAGCACGCTTATCAGAAGATGAGCAGATCAGTGTATGTTTAATAGAGTCTGGCGGTAGCGATAAGAGCGCTTTTATACAGATGCCGGCGGGTATCGCAGCAAGTGTGCCATATGGCATAAATAGTTGGCATTACAACACAGTACCGCAAAAGGCCCTTAATAACCGATGTGGCTTTGTGCCGCGTGGCAAAGTACTTGGCGGGTCTAGCTCTACTAATGCCATGGTTTATATACGCGGCAATAAATTCGATTACGATAACTGGGCAAAAAATGGTAACCCAGGCTGGGACTACAACAGTTTATTACCGTACTTTATAAAAGCCGAAAACAATAAAACGTTTAATAACGCGCTACATGGCACAAAAGGGCCTTTGCATGTGCAAGAGCTGACTAAGCCAAGTACGGTAAACACTTGCTTTTTAAAAGCGTGTATTGAGCAAGGAATACAGTTAAATGACGATATAAATGGCGCTGAGCAACATGGAGCGCGGCTTTCGCAGGTTACGCAACATAATGGTGAGCGCTGTAGTGCTGCAAAAGCGTATTTAACACCACACTTAAATAGGCCTAACCTTAGTGTGTTTACCCACAGCCACGTTAATAAAATTATAATCAAAAATAAGGTTGCCTACGGAGTAGAGCTTGAGCGCGACGGTAAAACCACCACTTTAATGGCCAAAAAGGAGGTGCTTTTAAGCGCCGGTGCAATTAACTCGCCGCAAGTGTTAATGCTGTCAGGAATTGGCCCTAAAGCGCATTTAGCAGCGCATAACATACCACAGGAACATGCACTGGAAGGAGTAGGGGCTAATTTACAAGATCACTTAACCGTGGTGCCTTTGTGTAAAGCAAATACAGCAAAAGGCACCTTTGGGATAAGTGTAAAAGGGGCTGCAAGTATTATTAAAGGGTGTGCGCAGTGGTTTAGTAAACGCTGTGGGGTATTAACCAGTAATTTTGCTGAGTCACATGCGTTTATTAATGTGTTGGATAATTCGCCCGCGCCAGATATTCAACTTGAGTTTGTAATCGGGCTGGTGGACGATCATAGCCGCAAGGTTCACCTTGGCCATGGCTATAGTATTCACAGTAGTATTATGCGCCCAAAAAGCCGAGGGACAATACGGCTTGCCAATAGCAACCCACGCAGTGCGCCGCTTATTGACCCTAATTATTTAAGCCACCCAGATGATCTATCGCTTATGCTTGCAGGGCTTAAAAAAGCGCTGCGTATTATGCAAAGCCCCGCCTTTGATAAAATTCGTGGCAACTTTGTTTACCCGCTCGATGTAAATAACGACGCCCAGCTTATTGAGTTTATTCGCCAAACAGCCGATACCGAATATCACCCTGTTGGCACCTGCAAAATGGGCACCGACAACATGGCGGTGGTTAATAACAAGCTACAAGTACACGGGGTAGGAAAGCTAAGGGTTATTGATGCCTCAATTATGCCAACCATAGTAACAGGTAATACAAATGCGCCTGTTATTGCTATTGCTGAAAAGGCCGCTGATTTAATTAAATTAAGCTATAAAACGGGGTTATAAAGTGTGGCTGTAAAAGTCAGTAAGCCACGCCTGCCAGTCATCTTCTAGTTTAAGCATTTGTTGGTGCTTTTTAGCGTTAAGGTGTTTGTTTTCATCTTCGGTGGCAATAAAAGGGCCTACCCGACAAAGCGAGCAGTGATCTTCACCTAAATACGCAGGCTTTGTAAGGTGAGCGCTTAGTTCGTTTGTGTGTAACGAGATTACTTTAGGACTAAACACATAAGTGATGCCGCTGGTGTCTTTTACATGTTTATCACGGTCTACATTTCTTATTTTGTAGCCATCAAATTGGTTTATATCAAAAGGCATTTGGCCCGTGTATTTAGCCTCAAGGCCAACACTTAAGCTGCCTTCAATATTCCACTCGCGGTAGGGCTTTACATCTTTTGAGGTGATGTAGCAAAGCATAGGCCCGCTTTTGTCGAGCGCATAATTGTTAGCATATTTAATAAATTGATGAAGTAACGCACGATTAAGTACGTTCATGCTGGTTTTTTGGGTGTTGCTTTCAAATGCTTCGCGCCCTACAAAGGCAGGTATAAGCGGAAACTGAAAAATAACTACATCAAAGCTGTGTTGGTGGGCGGCTAATTTTTGCCAACACGAAGGATTAGTTACATCAAAGCTATTAATAACCTCAACATTACATTTTTTTAAGCTATTGAGCGCATTATGTTGGTATTTTTGCTCTATGATTTTGGCGCTATCATAGGTAGATGCGACTAACTTTGCCGGTTTTATATGGTTAACCACCGCATGTGAGAACGATAGATCGCCATCGCCTACGGTGAGAATTCGCCAATTAGGATTTAAATACATAGCTTAATTAGGTGTGTGAGAGTTTTGATCTGAACTTTGCGTGTTTTGTGCTGTATTAGCACCATGCAAACGATGAAACGCAAGGCGTGTTTTGAGCCCTTCAATGGCTATTTGTTTTAAAATTAGATTAAAGGTAATTAAAATAGCAAACACAATATGAACAGGGCCATGTGTAAAACCTGCTTCGGGGTTATAAAGCGTAAGCCCAAACAGCATAAATAACACAACTAACAGTATTTCTATTAATTGATTTGAGTAAAAGCTGAGCCGGCCTTCATTTTTGTGATCTTTTTTAATGCTAATAGCGCAAAAAAACGGAATAACTTTAATTTTAAAAGCGGCGTTTTTTTCTACGTAGTTTTCGCCAAGCTCGTTGAGCTGCTGGCGTAGTGTATCAATCATGGTGCGTCCTTAAATAGCAGTGCGCGGATGTTACACTATTACGCCTAGTAGGTTAAGCAGCGCAAGGTTATTTTGGGTAAAGGCTCATACCAATGGTGAGTATGTGACACACAAATACCACCGAGGTAAGAATAAAGCGCATTTTTTGATAATCACGATGGTAGGTTTGCCATTGTGGTGTGGCTTTTTCAAATATAAGAACTAACCAAAAACTTGCCCCTAACCAGGCAAGCGCCCACTCCAGCGGAATAAACGATAAAAATGGTACGGGTATAACAGGCACAACCGCTTTAATTGCATCGCTGTAACTTTGCGTGCCAGCGCGCCATAAATTGCCCGCCATAAATGCCAATATGGCAATGCTGTAAAAAGTAAAAAACTCCAAATTAACGCTATTACTACCAAACATAAGCGGCCACGCTACACAGCCCAAAAAGGGCAGTAACCCCAAATAGCCTAGTTGAATATGATTAACAAATTTTTCCATTACAGCATGCCTTATATTTGTGTTTTTTTAAGCTCCGCTATTGTAGCAGTATTCTTAGCACTTACAGATAATAAATCGTGTACGAATAGAAGGGCGGGATAGTTCAATCCTAAAAATCGATTGTTTTAATCTAAACAATCAATTTTATTTAATTAATCAATGGGCTTATTGTATTAATCAAGCCAGCAGAGTTAGCTAACAAACCTAACTTTGCTTGGTAACTTAAATTATTACATTAAATATAAATGAGGAATACTATGAGCACTTCATTGATCAACACAAAAATTCAACCTTTTAACGCAACTGCATACCACAACGGTGACTTTGTAGAAGTGTCTGAAAAAGACGTACTAGGTAAGTGGTCTATCTTCTTCTTTTACCCTGCAGATTTCACATTTGTATGTCCTACAGAGCTTGGCGATGTTGCTGATTACTACGAGCAACTACAAGAAATGGGCGTAGAAGTTTACTCAGTATCAACTGATACTCATTTCACGCACAAAGCATGGCATGACACGTCAGACACTATTGGTAAAATTAAATTCCCAATGATTGGCGACCCAACTGGTCGTATTACTCGTAGCTTTGGCGTTATGATTGAAGAAGAAGGCCTTGCACTTCGTGGTACATTTGTAATGAACCCTGAGGGCGAAATTAAAGTAATCGAAACTCACGATTTAGGTATTGGCCGTAGCGCTAAAGAGTTAGTACGTAAAGTACAAGCTGCACAATACATTGCAACTCACGACGGTGAAGTTTGCCCTGCATCTTGGCAGCCAGGTGAAGACACACTTGCTCCTTCACTAGACCTAGTTGGTAAAATCTAAATACAGGTTTATCCACTGTTATAAGGGCAGGTAACTGCCCTTAAACCAACATCATTTCGTTTGTTGGTGCCTCCTATCTCAACTCGGACTCATTAGCACATGCATTAGTTGGCATGGGAGGCTTGCTGTTTAAATTTTCCTAAAAAGGGTTAAGCCATGTTAGATAACAACATCAAAAATCAATTAAAAAGCCATTTTGAATCGCTTACTCAACCTGTTGAGCTGCTTATTGCCTTGGATGACAGCAAAAAATCAGCAGAAGTAGAAAGCTTAGCAAACGATTTAGCCTCGCTAAGTGACAAGTTTACAGTAGTGAACAACCCAGATTCGAGCGCACGTCGTCCATCTATGGTTGTGCATTCACCTGAAAAAAATACCCACATTACGTTTGCTGGCGTACCTATGGGTCACGAATTTACAAGTTTAGTGTTAGCGCTTTTACATACTGGCGGGCACGCAAGTAAAGCTAAAAGTGAAGACATTGAGCAAATACAATCACTCAATCAAGAACTTAATTTTGAAGTATACATAAGCCTAAGTTGCCAAACATGCCCGCAAGTAGTGCAGGCACTAAATACAATGGCAGCAACAAACAGCAAAATTAAAGCAACCATGATTGACGGCGCACTCTTTCAAGACGAAGTAGAAGAGCGCAACATTTTAGCAGTACCGGCAGTTTACTTAAATGGAGAACCATTTAGCCAAGGTGCATTAAGCCTAACTGACATATTAAACAAAGTAGATAGTAAAGGTGCAGCACGCCAAGCTGCAGCACTTAGCGAAAAAGACGAGTTTGATGTATTAGTAGTAGGTGGCGGACCTGCGGGTGCCTCAGCCGCTATTTATTCTGCTCGTAAAGGGTTAAACACGGGTATAGTT
The DNA here is from genome assembly GCF_030296835.1 of Pseudoalteromonas sp. MM1. Lineage (NCBI taxonomy): Bacteria > Pseudomonadati > Pseudomonadota > Gammaproteobacteria > Alteromonadales > Pseudoalteromonadaceae > Pseudoalteromonas > Pseudoalteromonas sp. MM1. The sequence continues at coordinate 267,691 of NZ_AP027923.1, forward strand.
GCCGATAGATTTGGTGGCCAAGTTGCCGATACGTTGGCTATCGAAAACTTTATTTCGATTAAAGCCACTGAAGGGCCAAAGCTTGTTGCTCAGCTTGAAGAACATGTTAAAGAATACAATGTAGATGTAATGCATAACCAACGCGCAGCAGGGCTTGGTCGCGGTAGTAATGGTTATGAAATTACCCTTGAGAACGGGGCTACTTTAAAAGCTAAATCGCTTGTTTTAGCAACCGGTGCACGCTGGCGTGAAATGAACGTACCCGGTGAGCAAGAGTACCGCGGTCATGGCGTAGCTTACTGCCCACACTGTGATGGCCCGCTATTTAAAGGTAAGCCTGTTGCCGTTATTGGTGGTGGTAACTCGGGTATAGAAGCGGCTATCGACTTAGCTAACATTGTAGAGCATGTAACGGTACTTGAGTTTGCTGACACGCTGCGCGCTGACGAAGTACTTATTCGTAAAGCGAATAGCTTAAGCAACATCACTATTATTAAAAATGCGCAAACCACTGAAGTAGTAGGCGATGGTAAAAAAGTAACCGGACTTAATTACACTGACCGTGTAACAGGTGAGGAAAAATCATTAGCACTTGCAGGTATTTTTGTACAAATAGGTTTGATCCCTAATACCGAATGGTTAAAAGAGAGCGACCTTACACTAAGCAAGTTTGGCGAGATAGAAATTGACGCTAAAGGCGCAACCTCATTACCGGGCGTTTACGGTGCGGGAGACGCGACAAATACGCCATTTAAGCAAATCATTATTGCAATGGGTAGTGGTGCAACAGCAAGCTTAGGGGCGTTTGATTACTTAATTCGCCATAGCGAGCAAAGCAACCAAGACCAAAATGCAGCTTAATAGGCAAACCTTCTCTTGATGTAACAGCAATAGGTACACCCAAAAGCTGTTTGTTAACCCAAGCCGCCCTCTCCAAAGGCGGCTTTTTTAATGCTTATAGCAATATACTTATTAATCGCAGCCGCCGGAATCCCCACCGCAATCATTATCAGAATGTGATTTATTACTAGCAAAAACTGAAGAGTCGCTGTATGTATAAGTTGAAGAGCCACGTGATGCTTTACCACTGATAAACGTAACTAATAACAATACGCCTGATACAATAACGATCGTTATTGATGAACCCCATTGCCCTGTAGAAATGCCTTTAAATATGGCAAAACACAGTACAATAAATAGTAATGTTCTTATTATATTTTTCATTTTATATCCTTACTAGTTAAAGCGAGTTTACTTTAGTTGTATGTTCTAAGGCGTTAGAAAGCGCTTTTTCTATGTGCGGAAGCTTAAATGGTTTAGAGACAAACATATCCATGCCTGCTTGCTGGCAAGCTAGTTTATCTTGCGAGGAAGTGTTGGCTGTAAGGGCTACAATGTAGGTGCTTTCTTTAGGGCAAATATGTTGCGATCTTAGTGTTTTAGTGGCTTCAAAACCATCTAAGATTGGCATAATGCAATCCATAAAAATAAGGTCGTAATGCTTTTGCTTGCACTTAAAAATAGCGTCTTGGCCATCGATGGCGCAGTCAGCTTTTACGTTTAACTTATCAAGAGAGGCATCAAGCACACGGCGGTTTATATCGTTGTCATCAACAATAAGCACACTAAGTGAGTGACTGTTTAGCTCAATTTTTGACTGGGTGTCGTCTATTATTTGCTCTTTACCAAGCTCTAGCGGAATATTAATATTGAACGTTGAGCCTTTTTGTAACTCACTCGTCACCGTTATTGTGCCACCCATGTATTCTATCAGCTCTTTTATAATTGCTAGGCCAAGCCCTGTGCCCCCTTTATTGTTTTTAGCGTCAACCTCTTGTGTAAACGGCGAAAATAAAGACTCTAAAAAGGCGGGGGTCATGCCTCGGCCAGTATCAGAAACTGTGATACCAAGAGATAACGCGTCGTTATTATTAATAAGCTGTGTTTTAAGTTTTACATGGCCTTGCTCGGTAAATTTTAATGCGTTACTTAATAAGTTAGAGGTAATTTGGCTCAGGCGTGTACTGTCGCAAAAGGCCCAGCAGCTATCATCAATCGTATTTTCTATGATTAGCTCAACATGGCTGTCTTTAAATAACGGGGTATATAAAGAGGCTAAATCACTAAATATAGTTTTAAGCAGTACATCGGTTGGTTCTAGTTTTAGCTCACCATGATTAATTTTAGAAAAATCGAGTACTTCGTTGATAATATTAAGTAAAATATCAGCGCTGCGTAGCGCTATTTTTATTTTCTCGTCTCGTTTCTCAGTATCTTTTTCATCTATAAGGGTGGTGAGCATGCCGGTTATACCATTTAGCGGTGTGCGTAACTCGTGGCTAATTTTAGCAAATAGCATACTTCTATCTTCTAACATATGCTCTGCTTCGGCTTTTTTCTTTTTAAGTTCTTCTCTAAGTAATATGGATTCGGTAATGTCTTGAAATGTACCAAATAATCTTATGCAATTACCTTCATGAAACTCAGCTTCTCCAAAGGTCGAAATCCAAATTTCTTGGTTTTGTGCAGTGACAACCTCAAGCTCTAAATCCCATTTTTCACCTTTGGTTTTGGCGTTTTCTACTGCTTGATTTATGGCGTCTCTGCTGGCGCCTTCTTTGTAAAACTCAATTGCATTATCAATGACGGGCAGGTAGTTGTCGGCGACTTGGTGGATACGTTTAGTTTGGGTGCTCCAATAAACTTTGTTTTCGATTAAATCGACCTCCCAAGTGCCGATATTAGCGATGTTTTCGAGCTTAGAAAGGGTATAGCTATTTTTTAAAAGTTGCTCTTTGGTGTCTATTTTTGCAAATTCAGAGCCTAGCCATTGAGCAAATAACTCAATGTAATCATAGGCTTCGTCACTAAATGCAGTTGACTCGTTAGGTGATGAAAAGTTAACAGTACCAAAGGTTTTGTCAGCTACTTTTATAGGCGCACCAATGTATGACTCAAGTTGAAAATTGATGTAGCAAGGGTGAGTTGCAATCGAGCTTTGTGAAGCTTTATGAAACGAAAGCGCCGAGCCTGCAGATAACGTATGGACACAATAGGTGCCATCTAGCTCAAATTGTGTACCGGGCAATAAGGCGTTATCGGGTGTTAGAGCATGCAATACTGTGTACGTATTGGCGTCTATTTTACTAATTATTGCTATATCAAGGCTGAACACTTCTAAGCCAAACGCGAGTAGGCTTTTAATTTTAGAATTAAAATCCAGTGTTTGGTCTGAAACTATATCGTGAAAACGCCTTAAAAAGTTCACCGCAATTACCTTAATTTTATTTTTATTTCTTTATATGTATCGACTGATTGGCACATTTATTTATACGTTTTTAACAGTTTATACTAACAGGTGTAAACTATTGAGTAATTTATAATTATTTCCCATAAATTGGCGTTAATGTAGCATTAATGCCATACAGGTGCAGGCCTTAGGGTTTTGCCCAGGGGAATTTACTAATTGTTATTCGGTTTTTACTTTGCTCACTAAGTTACAAACCTCACGCCGCGGCTAAATAGCCTAAGTAGAACGAATTTTATCCTGAATGGCCAGCAGACCCTAGTTTAATTGTCTAGCATAATTAGTATAAATAGCAAGATTTACCCCATTTAGTACGTTGAATTAGGCGTGTACTCTGGGTTTATATCGCCGCCTACTTCTTCTGGGTCTACATCGTTTATAAGCAACACTTCGCGCACAGCTTCAATATGATCAAGTACGGTTTGATAACGCTCGCCATACTCATATTTTGTTACCTCAATGGCCTGTGGCATATACGTAAATGCAATTTTTAATGCGTGTAATGCATCTGGGTTGATTTTTTCGCTCATAAATATCTCTCATTTATCAATGTATAGTGATGTGTTTTACAGCAGCTAAAAGAGCCTGCCTAGAAGCTATTCGCTTTTCTCGCATACGCCCTAACAAAATAACAATAATTATAGCTTTTGTTGACTGTTAAAGTTAAAAATTTACTTGTTTAGCCCTAATTTTAAAGCCGCTAAGGACTGATCTACATGATAGCAGCAGCTGTTTTTGCGATTATTTAAAGCAGTTTTAGCTCGTCATATTTGCTTACCTAAATACAAATTATGTCAAAAAAACGTAATTTATAAATAAACAGGCATTGATTATACGAATAAAAAGGAGCTTATTAAGTATCGATAATATGTTGCATAAGTTTACAAATACGCAATATAATGCAAATGGTTGTTATTTGCATATGCGAATGCGTATGCCCGCTATTTATTTAATGAGCTAAAAATGAATAATAAAAAAACCTTTAGCGCTTCAAAGCGCCGCCATTTAATGGCGTGCGTATTGGCATTGGTAACCGCTACGGTGATGATCACCGGCATGACTACCTACTTACCTTTGCAAATGAGTGAACAAATTTTATTGCCTATTTTGCTGTTTCCAATTATTTGGGTTGGGCTTTTTATATACGCCTACATTAGCGAAAAAGCATGGCAGCCATTTTTACTTATGATCACTTTGTGTTTAGTGCATGGGATTTTAAGTTATTTTGCATTAATGCAGGGGCAAGGATGAAATCAATTACTTTAAAAAAGCTATTTTTATTACATAGTTGGGTGGGCGTAGTTACTGCTGTTTTATTATTTGTTGTGGCTTTTACTGGCGCGTTAGCAGTGCTTGCAAGGCCCGAACTTAAAATTTGGGCTAACCAATCGCTGCAACAAACCCAGCAAATCCCCAATAGTGAAATAACCAAATTAGTTAATACATACCACGCGCAAGTACCTGAAGAATTTGGTGAAAATATTCACGTGTTTATGCCAACAGGACATAATTTTCATTTACTGACTTTAGTATTTGAATCGCACCATGGTGATGAGAATTACCAGCAAGAAGTACTTCGGGCATTCGAATTTGACCCAGCAAGCTTAGCGTTGGTAAATACCTACTATGGCCCTAGTAAGCAATATTATGCCAATAGAAAAACAGATGCAGCCAGCTACATTGGTGAGTTCCACGCCGACTTACACTTAGGGCGACCTATAGGGCTTATTTTAACTGGGTTTTTAGGTTTAACATTATTAGTAAGTACGGTAACTGGCTTATTTATACATCGTAAATTAATTAAAGAGCTATTTACCTTTAGATGGCTTAAAGGCTTTGATATAACCATAAGTGACGGCCACAAAGTAATGGGCATTTGGGGCAGTATTTTTAATATTGTTATTGGTTTTAGTGGCGCATTTTTAGGGCTTGCAACCGTAATTTTGCTACCTGCAGCTGCTTTTGTAAGCTTTGGTGGCGACCAAGATAAGTTGATAGAAACTTTTACAGCTATTCCTGAGCCAATAATTAGTCATGTAAATCAACCTACTAGCATAACCGCTATTTTAAGTGATGCGCAGCAACGCTACCCACATGCTGTTATTTTAGATGCCACGGTAATGGCACATAACGATGCAAACGCACAAGTGTATTTACGCCTTTTAGGAGGCGAAGCTGTGGCTTCTCAGTTAGTGCATTACAATGGTCAAGGGGAGTACATCACCTCAATGAGTAGCTTTGGCGATATAGCAGGGGTATCAATTAAAATTATTGAAATACTCTTCCCGCTCCACTTTGGTAATTTTGCCGGTCTATTTGTGAAGTTACTTTGGGTAATGCTTGGCTTAGCATGTGCCTTAATGCCACTCTCTGGCATGATGATGTGGTTAGCAAAGCGTACCAGAGGCAGTACACCAACGCTTAGCGCTGATGCGTATGCAAGGTGGAACCGTTTTATTATAGGCAGTTGTGGTGGTTTAGTGTTGGCTTGTTGTGTGTTATTCCCTGTGCAAGTACTTTTAAACTATGCCGTGGCGGGTACTGAGCACAACGCTTACTTTGGGCCGGTATTTTTTTACTCTTGGTTAGTATGGATGGTGATTGCAGCACTTTGGAAAAATTATAAAAACTACTTTAGAGCAACCTTGTTGCTTTGCGCCTTGTTTTTAATGAGTGTTTTACCACTTAATAGTGTGTTGGGCGTAAATAACGTTTTTAATGCGAACAGCACTCTGGTGGTCTTTACAGATGTTAGCTTTTTAATTGTTGGGCTGGCGTTTTTATGGGGATACTTAAAAACAAGCTCTGAAGCTATGCCACTTACAGAGGTAAAAGCAGCATGAACATAGTTTTGATAGTTATTGCGCTAGCGAGTTTACTGGCCGCTTTATTATTAATCAGAAGTAAGCACGGCAAAGCAGCCTATAAGTGGCTGTATTGTTGGGCTTTAATAGCTATTGCCTTAGCGTGCTTTATACATGTTTACGCTGTGATAGCGGGCATTGTATGCACCATTGCAGCGCTTACTATAATGGGCATACTGGTTGCGTTATCTGTCGGTAAACAACACACTTAGCTTAAAAAGGCTTTGGCTGTATCGATTCCCATTTTATATCCATCGTTAAGCCGTTTAACGTTTTTGGTTGTACGACCCACTCTAAATTGAGACGGTGGAGCGATTATATTGACTTTGCAATCTTGTGGCGGGTTATTAATAAAATCTATGCTGGTGTTGTAAACATGCGCTCTGTTAATCGCACTTTTTATTAAAGCGGGGTAGTCTCTATATAGTTTTTTAGTTAACCACTGCGATTTACTTGGCTTTTTTCTATAGCCTAGAGGCTGAGAAAGAACAACGGTTATTTCTTGAGCGCCCATTTCGTAAGCTTTAATTACGGGAATAGAGTCTGCTACGCCGCCATCGGTCATCGCAATTTCATTAATTATAGGGTAGTTACGATATGCAATTGGAATCGCACACGATGCTTTAAGTTGCTCTACCATCGCATCACTACTTGCTTTAAGGTAGTGGGGCTGCCCTGAGCTGATAGCGGTAGAAACGATATAAAATTCGTGATCTGCCTTCGCAAAGGCTTCTGTATTGAGGGGGATCTCTTTAATGGTTGCTTGCCACAGCCAATCTAAATCAAACAAGTGACCGCCTTTAATAAAGCGCGCTAAATTAATAAATTCAGGCCGACACGAAAAATCGGTAATAACATGGTAATTTCGTTTAGGTTGTTGGCATAAATAAGCGGCTATATTGGTAGCGCCAGCAGAAACCCCAAAGTAATTAGTAAAAGGTTGATAACGCTGCGCTAAAAACTCATCCAATACGCCGGCGGCAAAAATACCGCGCATTGCGCCTCCCTCAACCACTAAAGAATGTTTATTGTTATTATTAATCATACTATTACCTCCCTTTTGATGATATTACCAACTAACCAAGTAAAGCGCGATAAAATGATTAAATAATTGGCTGTATAAATTTTTATAAGTAGGCTGTAAAAAGTGTTTAGCTTTTAATGTGTTTTGTTTCATCGCCTGAATTAGGGATTTCTGATAAAGTATTTATTAATACAAGGCTTTGTTAATATTAAAGAATCGTTATTTATGACTGACTCAAGTGTGACCGTATTTAGTAACCTGCAAAATAAGTTAGGCGAAAGCCCGCTTTGGCACCCTTTGCTTGAAACGCTATTTTGGGTAGATATAGAAAAAAACCTACTGCTGAGTAAGTGTGTAACAAAGCCTGACTCACTAACACAAGTTGAAATGCATGATACGGTTTCAGCTTTAGCGTGGCTTGATAAAGCCCACCTTATTATTGGCACAAGTACGGGGATTTATAAATACCATATAGCTTCTGGGGTGCGCCAAACGCTTACATTGTTAGAAAACACCCAGCCCACACGACGCGCTAACGATGGCCGAGCCGATCCTTGGGGTGGGTTTTGGCTAAGCACTATGGATAAAAACGCCCGCACAGGCGAGGGGAAAATTTACCGTTTTTATCAAAATTCGCTTAATTGCGTGGTGCAAGGTTTAACCATTCCCAACGGGTTATGTTTTGATAAAGCACGCTCACGTGCTTATTACTGCGACTCTAAAGCCAGCTGTATTTTTACTTTAAATATAAACCCACAAAGTGGCGAGCCTATATTGCCCGCCCAAGTTTTTTATCAATTTAACAATACCCAAGTTGACCCTGATGGTTGTGTGATTGATGCTCTTGGCAACTTATGGCTTGCGGTATGGGATATGGGCTGCGTTATGTGTTTATCGCCAGACGGGGAGGTTTTAAATACACTGCCGCTTGCTGCAACAAAACCTACAAGTGTTGCCTTTGGTGGCAATAAAGCACAGTGGCTATTTGTAACCTCTGCCAATGACATTAATGCAAAAAATAACCCGTCATTGCAAGGTAATGTGTTTAAAATAACAGGCATAAAAAACGGGCAGCTAGAGCCGCCCGTTACTTTATAAAGTATTTAGTTACTTAAATTGGCACACCTTATTTCGGCCTGTTTCTTTTGCGGTATAGAGTGCTTGATCGGCTTTACTTATAAAGCACTGCGGTGTGCTATTTTTATACGGCATGGCAGAATAAAAACCGATACTTAACGTTAAGTACTCACTTACGGTAGAATTGTTGTGTTTTATGCCAGCCGCTTTAATTGCTTGTTGAATTAAGTGGGTAAATTGCAGGCAGTCTTGCTCATTAGTTGCCGGTAAAATTACGGCAAATTCTTCACCGCCATAGCGCGCGGTTAAATCGCCCTCGCGTCGGCATTGCGACTTAAGCGCAGCTGCCACTTTAACCAAGGCTTCGTCGCCTTTCTGATGGCCGTAACTGTCGTTGTAATTTTTAAAAAAATCTATATCGCACATAATTAAGCTAACGGGTTGCTTAGCTCGTGCGCAGCGTTTAATTTCGCTCTCTAGGGCTTTGTCAAAACAACGCCTGTTTGCAATTGTGGTGAGGCTGTCGGTATTTACAAGTTGGTTGAGTTTGTGATTCGCGGTAATTAGTTGCTGTTGAATATGCTGAAGCTCTTGTTTGTAGTTCAAGTTTTTAAACGCATTCGTGATTATTTCACCAACTAGCTTTAACCTAATTAAGTCTAAGTCTGTCCACTCACGTTTTTGTTTTACACAGTCACAACCTATAAAGCCTACTAGATCTTTATCGTAGCGAAGGCCAATACATAACACCGATTGAATACCTTCACGCTTTAGTTCTTGTTTTTCTTTAGTCGCCTTTGCTGGAAGGCCGGCAACATCATTTACTCTAAATAAGTGTGTGGTATCCATTAAGTTAGTAAAGTAGGGGAGTGAAGTTTTTGGGACATGCTGTAGCTGATCTTTAAATGGTTGAATGCCTTGATTAACCCATTCATGAGTATTTCGCATTAACTGACCATCATCAGAAAATTTAAATAAGTAGCTTCTATCGGCATGGCATACGGTGCCAATGGCTTTAAGCGCAAACTCTATATGTGTGTCAATATCGTTAATTTGAATATCTATTAAGTCGGTAGAAATTTTTGAAATAATTTTATCAAAGTTATATTGCGCATCTTCGTTGTGTTCAATTACCTCAAACGTAGCAATGTATAAATGGCTGTTTAATTGAGCGAGTTTGGCGTTTAGTAATAGGCCCTTAGTTTGTTTTTGTACACATACGTGGCAGTTAGTATTTATAACTAAGTATTTTTCAAACAATTGCTCAATAGTAAATTGCTTTTTACTTTCTGGACTACTTAGCGTGAGGTGCTTAAAATCTGAATTTTTTAAGGTTGTCTGTGAGGGTAAATCAAACATACTTTGCGCGTGAGAGTTTGCTTGAAAGGTCTGTTTTTTTGTATCACAAAGTAACACGGCAAACGGAATAAGTTTTACAGTACTCCATACATCTTCGGTTGGTTTTGAGCCCACTCACTACTCCAGTTTGTTTTACATACAATTTTATTATTCCTATTGTAATATTTAGTCTAACTTTAGCTATTTTGCGAAGTTTTTAGTGCGTTTAAGCGGGCTTCGTATTACAATTGCTACTGTATATCATTACTCTTTTCTACTCTAAGCCATCTGCTGGCTTATTTGCAATTTAAGTATAGGTTTTTCAAGCATTTCATGACAGAAATCACTACACACCAGGCGTCTCGTCGTCGGTTACTTATCGCATTAGCGATAACATGTTCATTTATGGTCATTCAGGTAGTAGGCGCTTATTATGCTAACTCGCTGGCTGTACTTGCTGATGCAGGGCATTTATTTGTGCATAATAGCTCGCTATTTATTGCACTTATTGCTTCAAGCTTAGCCATTCATTTTGCTAAAACTTATAACGATGGTTACCAACGGGCTGAGCTAATTGGTGGTTTAGTGAATGGTTTGCTGTATTTGGCGATAAGCTCCGTTATTTTGTATGAAGGTGTAGAGAGGATTTCCCATCATAACGAGGGGCATGATTTAGCTATAAACAGCTTTTTAATGTCGAGCATTGCCTCTGTGGGGTTTTTATTTCATGGTGCTGCAGCGTGGGTGCTTTATAAAGGACGTAAAGCAAGCATTAATGTGTATGCTGTATTTTTGCATTCGTTTTTTGACATTATATCGACTATTTCTACGTTTATAGCCGGTGTACTTATTTATTATACGGGCTGGAGCATTATCGATATTTTATCGAGCATGCTGATTGCCTCGTTTGTGTTATTTACCGGCGGAAAAGTGATCACTAGCTGTATTAAAGGTCTGTTTTTTAATAACGCGAAGTTACCTAAAGTGAAAGACATTGAGCAGTCGATTACCGATTTAGAGCATGTGCATAACGTACATAATGTAACCGTGTCGCGCAAAGACAACGATATTATTGTCGGTGCTCACGTGGTGTTAAAGCAGCATTGTACAATTGAAAAGCACGATGAAGCCTGCCGTTTAAAAATAGAAAAGCTCCTCGCTGCGCGTTTTAATGTTAAAACCAGCGTACTACAAATAGAAAGCCACGAATGCCAGCATATTCATAGCTAACTTTTTATTAAACTATGAATATGCTCATGTGTTTTGGGGTTTTGTAATTGCGCCGCCCGCATCGGTTTTGCAAAATAATAACCTTGTAAAACATGGCAGCCTAATCCCTCTAAAAAGGTTTTTTGTTGCTTAGTTTCTACGCCTTCGGCGATGCAATAAAGCTCAAGGTTTTGGGCTAACGTGTAAATGGTTTTGATTATCGACTCATCACTTTTATCAACCCCAATGCTGTTAACAAAACTTTGATCTATTTTAATTACATCAATAGGAAATTGGCTCAAATAAGTGAGTGATGAGTAGCCAGTGCCAAAGTCATCTAATAACAGTTTAAAACCAGCAGCCTTTAGCTTTTGTAGTTGTTTTGCGGCTTTATGCTTATCTTCTAGTAATATGTTTTCTGTTATTTCTAGGCGCAGTTGCACAGGGCTCATTTGATGCTGTGTTAAAATATTGGTCAGCCTAGTTGCTATATTTGTCCTTAAAATGTGCTTAGGCGACAAGTTAAGTGAAATATAAAATAACGGGTTGCTAGCTAATGTAGGTGCAAGCTCTGTTAGCGCACGCTCTAAAGCCTGCTCAGTTAACGCTTCTATAAGGCCTGTTTCTTCAGCAATAGGGATAAATAATGCCGGCGAGACAAATTGGCCGTTATTTTCCCAGCGCATAAGTAACTCAACCCCGTTTATTGTTTGTGCGTGCGTGTCGATTATGGGTTGGTAGTGATTAAATAATAAATTATCTTTTGCGGCATCTTTTAAATCGTTTTCGAGGATTAGTTTTTGTTTTATTTGCTCGTTCATCGAATCGTTAAAAAACTTAAACCCGTTTCGGCCTGCTTGCTTTGCATGCATCATGGCTACATCAGCATTTCTGATCAGTAAATCGGTCGAGCTGGCATCAAATGGGTATAAAGCCACGCCAATACTGGCTGATATATTAATAGAAAAATCTTCGATAATGACCTTATTGGCAAGTTCTGAGCTGATACTTTTAACTATGTTATTAAGTGCACCAATGTCTTCTAGGTTATCAATAAGCACTAAAAATTCGTCACCGCTTTGGCGGCCAAGGGTGGCATTGCTTGGCAACATAGCGCTTACTCTTTGGGTAATATTACACAGTAGTTGATCTCCCACTGCGTGACCAAATGTGTCGTTTACCGGTTTAAATTTGTCTAAATCAATAAATAGTAAAGCACTTTGAGTTAGCTCATTGTGCGCTTTTTTAATCGATTTACTAATTTTTTGATGCATTAAACTACGGTTAGGCAATTGTGTAAGGGGATCGAAATTAGCTAAATAGCGCAGCTCGTCTTCCGCTTTTTTTTGCTCTGTTAAATCAGAAATAACAATCACATAATAACTTATGCTATGTGTGTCTTTGGCAATTGCTGTGGCGCTTATGTGAATGGGATGGTGCTGGTTAATCGATGTTTTGATAACCGCATCAGTGCGCCAATTTTGCTTTGCTGCTAAGCTTTTTAATGTGCTAGCGTAGCGTTTACATTGCGCTTTACCTATCGCATTAACAAACACTTTTAAGCTAAGCGGGTGCGTGTGATTTTGCGAAAAGGTTTTTATAAAACTGTTATTGGCAGAAACAGGCACTAAGTTATTATCCAAAATAAGTAGCCAGTCGTTTATTTGCCCAAACGCTTCACCTAAAATATTGGCTTGTTGCTCGTTTGCCCGCTGTTCAGTTATGTTGGTATATATACCAGATACAGACACCGGTTTATTTGTTTGTTCGTCATAAATAATTTGCCCTAAATCTTGATACCACAACCAATGGCCCAGCTTATGCTTTAACCTGTAAGTTGCTTGCCAGTGCTCATGCTTTTTTTGTTTGGTAAAATTTAACCAATGCGAAATAACCCGCGGTTTGTCTTCAGGGTGAATTAAAGTTAAATAATGTTTTAACGGAATACGGCTTGGCAAATTAGTATACCCTAGTTCACTCCCCCGGTTTGTATTTACCGAATCGTCGCTGTAATGGTAATCCCAGATGCCACTTTTATTGTTACTGAGCGCAAGCTCGGTTTGTTTTTGCGAGTGTATTGTCGCTTTTTGCGCGTTAGCTATTGCTAGCTGTCTGCTTCTGTACTGCCAAAACAGTAAACACAGCACTGCTATGGTAATTATAATATAAGCCGCATACGCATAAGGAGATTTCCAAGGCGCAAAGGCTACTTTAAAGTTTAAAATTGCCGGCTTTGAATCAGTTGCACTATTAAAATTAACCGCACTGGCTTTTAATTGATAATTACCAGGCGGGAGCTTTGTAAAAAATATTTTGTTTGTTTTTAAATCATCATATTCTAGTGAGGTAGGCCCTTGCAGCGTTATTTTATAACGCGTTTCTGCGTTATTTTGAAAATCAAAATTCGTAAAACTGACCTCTAACCCCATATCTTCATGCGATAGATGCAGTACGTTGGTGGCAAACTGGTTTGGCTGATAGTTTAAATCGCGCGACATTAAAGTAATATCGGTTATTGATGTTGTGGTTTGTGTAGTTTGCTCCAAAAACTCAGCCGGGTTAAACGAAACAGCGCCATAACTACTGCCAAACATAATATTGTTATTTTTAAGTGTAATAGCCCCTAAAGGGCTAAATAAATTAACCGATAAACCATCTTTAACCGTAAAAACCTTCAACTTTAATGTATTCGTATTTAAGCGGTACAAACCATTTTTACTGCTAAACCATAAATAGCCATAGTCATCGCTAATAAGTGAATAAATAGACTGTGTTTTTAAGGTATTACTTACGTTAAAATGGTACTTTTTTTCAAAGCTTTGCGCATCTATACCCACTAGGCCTTCACTGGTTGTGGCGAGCCATAAAATGTTGTTTTTATCCGTTAACCAGTTTTCTACTGTGTGGTAATTTTGGCTGTCTTTTTTACTGGTTTTGTAAATAGTGGTAAGGGTGTTTGTTTGCTCATTAAAACGGTAAAAGTGGGTAGTTGTACTTAATACAAACTCATTTGGGTAATCATCAAAGGGGCGATGGAAAGTATAGGCTTCTAGTGGGTCAACGTGTTGTTTTAATCCGTTTATTTCGCGCGTTAAGCCTGTTTTACCATTGTATACATAAAAACTATGATCATTATAAAAAGCGAATGTGTCGGGGGCTACTTCTGATAAACCATAAATAGCAGTTTCTTTAGGCATTGCGTTATTTAAATCTTTTTTTGCAACAGCGGTGCCTGTTTCTTTGTCAAATAAAATTAAACTGTAGTACCCCGTTAGCCATAAATACCGCGACGTTGGGCCTAAATACGCTTTATTAATTGCAAAAATAGCGTATTCACCATAAACCGCTTTTGGGTCTTGCGAAGTTAAGTAGTAGGTTGTTTTATTTTTAGCATTTACATGGGCAAGACCATTATCGGTGCCGTACCATATAGTTGAGTCATCGTCTTGGTAAATACTATTTATAAAATTGTTTTCGGGTAGGGTGGTTTTGTTAAAGCGCCGCGTATTTATAGACCATGTGAGCACACCTTGAGTGCGTGACGCTAGCCAGAACACGCCAGTCGGATCAACCATTAAATCGTTAATAGTGTTTTCGGTAATATTGAATTTACTTTGATCAAAGCTAAGAATTAACTCTGTAGCGCCTTCTTCTCGGTTAAACTCGAACAAACCATGCTCCGTGGCGATAAATTCACCATACGGTGTATTACTGTAATCCCAAATATTGTAATCAGCAATTATGCTTGTAGTGTTTTGAGCTACATTGACCTTTGCTGAGTCATTTAAATTTAACGCGTACATGCCCTCAACGGTGCCTATTAATAACCCTAGTGTGGGATCTACAGATAAAAACTTAACATTATTGTTATCAGCTGTTTGTTTATCGGGGGTATGTAAACGAAGGGGCGTTAATGATTCTGTTTTTAGGTTGTAACTAAATAACCCCGTCTGTGTGCCTATAAAAAGCGTATTTTTGTGATATTTTAACGCGCGAACCATGTTCTCTTCACTCTGCATAGTAAACTCTAAAGTAAGTGAGTTTGTTTTTGAGTTAAGTGAGTACACGTTGTTTAAAATAGCAAGATAAAAGGTATCTTGGTGTTGCTCAACTGCTTCTATTGAGCCGTGGCTGGTTGTTTTTCCAGCAAGGTTGCCTGAAAATATATTGCGTGTAGTTAACGTTTTAGGGTTAATTAAATAAGCACCGGCAAGCTCAGTAGAGACAATAATATTGCCTTCATTTGTTTTAAATAGCGTAGTAATGAAGTTTTCGTTTAGGGTAAACCCGCCATCAAATGGGGTCACAGTGTAACCATCAAATCGATTTAGCCCTTGCGCTGTGGCTATCCAAATGTAACCTAAATCATCTTGCAAAATTTTAGTTACATAGTTTTGAGATAAACCTTCATCGGTAGATATTCGTTGTAGTTGTTGAGCATAATTTGTGGTGGCCGATACGCTAGTAATACAAAGAAAACATACAGTGGTGAAGAGAAAAAACAAAATACTCAATCGCACTAATAAACTCGCTCTAGGGCAGGGGTATACATCTAAAAGTTAAATATAGCACATTTTTTATGTTGTGGATTACAACTTATAAACAACTAAATTAAAGGGCTAACTTAGTTGTTTATAACTATTTAAGCTACGCTTGCTAATTATAATTGCGTAAAGTGGTGTGTTATGGTTACTCACAATAATTTAACTGTAAATAACAGCGTATTATTAGTGATCGATATTCAAGATAAGCTTTCTCCCGCTATAAGCGAATTTTCTGAATTACTAGAGTGGGCAATAAAAATTGCCAAAGTAAGTGGTATTTTTAAAATTCCTAATATAGTTACTGAACAATACCCTCAAGGGCTTGGCAGTACAAACAGCCTATTAAAAAATGCACTTTTAAATGCACAGACTATTGAAAAAACACATTTTAGTGCATGCAATGAGGCGATGTTTAATGCTGTCACTAAGCAGCTTGCACGTATACAAATTGTAGTAATAGGCACAGAAGCACATGTATGTGTTTTACAAACATGTTTAGACTTAATAACGCAAGGGTTTGAGGTACACGTAGCAGCAGATGCGGTGGGCTCACGAAATGCGATGCATAAATCGCTAGCTTTAAAGCAGTTACAACAGGCAGGGGCAATAATTACAAGCGTAGAAAGTATTATTTTTCAGTGGACAAAAAATGCAGCATTGCCAGAATTTAAAGCCGTTTTATCAATAATTAAATAAAGTTGGCTAGCTAGTCTATAGTAATAACAAAATGTGGTCTTAATTATCGGCCAATACGTACATAGTCAGAATATGTTTAAAATTTTAATAGCTTAGGGTATTTATGAATAGTGTAAGTCGTTTATTCACCATAATATTTATTTTTTTGTTTGTGGAATCTATAGCCTTAGGCTTGTATTACGAGACACTTACACAGGCATTTATTGTTGGCTTACCTTTATGTTTAATGCCTGTGTGGTTACTCAAAACTCAGCCAAATAGCCCAATTACAGGCCATGTTGTTGCTGCGGCTATCATGATGTTTTCTTTTTTGCATATACAACAAGCCTATGGATTAATAGAAATACACTTCGAAATATTTATTCTAATGGCCATGTTGATCATGTTTGTGCAGTGGCAGGTATTTATTACAGCCATTATTTTTGTGGCCGTTCATCATTTAAGTTTTTACTTTTTACAAACACAAAACACCGGTTTTTATGTATTTGACCCAGACAGACTAGCGTTTACAACCGTGCTTATACATGCAGGTTATGCAATCGTAGAAGTGTTTGTAGCAGGCTACATTGCAAAAACACTGCAACAAGAGCGCCGAGCAGGGTTATCTTTAACTAAAGCTACAGAAGCGATTATGCACGACCCTGAGCATATACAGCTTTCACTTAGAGCGGACGATAAAAACAGTAATGCAGTAGCGGGCTTTAATACTTTATTGGGCTACTTATCGGATGTAATTAGGCAAGTACAAACGCAGTCTCTTTCACTGCAGCAAAATTCACAGCAGCTAATAAATGTGCATGATGAGCTAGCAAGCGGAGCAGAGCAAAGAAAGCAACAAACTAATGACATAGCTGGCTCAGGTGCTCAAGTTGCACAGGGTTTTAGCTTAGTTGAGCATGAAAGCGAAGTGTTAAAGCAAGAGGTAGACAATATTAGTCAAGCTGCTCATAGTGCGTTAAATGATGTTATGCAAACCGACACTAAAAGCACAGAGTTACTTAATTTACTTAATCATACAGAAGAGCAAATAAATCATTTAGTGGCCGCTGGCGATGTAATATCAGGGTTATTAAATGAAATATCAGGTATTGCAGAGCAAACTAACTTGCTTGCGCTTAATGCAGCCATTGAAGCCGCAAGAGCGGGCGAACATGGCAGAGGGTTTGCTGTTGTAGCCGATGAAGTCAGAACGCTTGCTACAAGCAGTAAAGCCACGACAGATAAAATTGCATTAACATTAAAAGATTTGGTTACAAATAGTAAAACCTCAACTCAATCAATGAGCCAGTGTGTTGATTTTGTGGTTGATCTAACGCACATCAGCACCACCATGAAAGAAAACATAAGTGCCATGAGCGAACAAATTAAAGCCGTTAATCACAGTGCTCATTCTGTTGCGCAAGTGGTTGCTGAACAAGCTGTAAACACTAAACAAATCGCCTCAAGCACAGAGCAAATGCAGCAAAGCCAGTACCAAGACAACAAAGTGGTAGAAAAACTAACGGAAAAAGTACAAATGATCGACGTAAGTATTGCGGTATTAGAGCAAAGCATTGCTAAATTTAAGTAATTCATCTGCTAAAATGAGTGCAGTGATTGTTTTGTGGCTGGTACTTACGGTCTCTGGTTTAGTTTATTATCAATACAATCAGTTACGTGTATTTGATAGTGCTGGTGTACTTGAGCAAACTGGGTGGTTTACAAAATTTAAACACCATATAGGGTTTACAGCCGCAAAGCATAATTCGTTGATTATCGTCACGGATCCTAATTGCGGCTGTACCAAACAAGCTCAGCCTCATTTAAAACAATTAGCGGCATTTTCTAAAGCGCAAAACTTTGCGCTTATCAATATTGAGCAAACAGCCTCCTTACAAAAGCTGCTCCCAGCTACACCGGCTGCTGTGGTTATTAACGATAAAGGTGACTTTGTTTATGCTGGGCCACTCTCTCAAGGCCTTGGTTGCGCACAGGGCAGTGGTTTTGTTGAAACGGTTATAAATAATCTGGTAGCGGGATTTAACAGCGAACTGTTACTTAATAAAACCAGTGGTTGTTATTGCACTGCTTAATATTTGTGAAAAATGAATCGTTTCCGAGATTTTCAATTTAAAAAAGTATCTCATTATTGACCCAAGGTAATGCTTAATGCCATATAAATTTAATAAAATATACAGTGTCAGTATTGAGCTAGGTGAGTTTTTCTTACTTAATGAAAAAGGGTTCGAACAAACTATTAAATTGACCGAGGGCCAGTTTAATAGTTTGATGATATGGTAATCCACGGCTATAACTGACCAAGAATAGAAGTTCTTTATGTAATGAAAAATAAAAGATGCGATGTCGCTACTCTGCAAAGCATCGGCCTAAATAAACTCTACCTTTAAGTAAGCCCAATCAGTTTTCGTAGATTTAATAGTCTAATAATCACTATAAAGCAGTTACTTTAATAGACGTTTGTAAACAATTTCTCGTTGTTTAAGTAATTTACCTAATAAAAAACATAATTATTTTTAGAGTGTAATTTAGCTAATAAATCTCAATTTAAGTGTCATATTTAATTATAAATCAATAAGTTCTCAACATGCCGTGGATTCTCGATTTAAGTGGCACTGATCTTAAAATTTTCGAAAAATAAGATTTTTACTGCGAAACAATTGATAACCATTATTGTTTAGATTAATATGCAGCTACTAAATGAAATTGAGAGTAGTTTTTATTCATGTATGTTTGTCTTTGTCACGGTGTGACCGATAAAAAAATTGAGCAAACAATTGACGATGGTGCAACCACCATGCGTGAATTAACTAAAGAGCTTAAAGTAGGCAGCCAATGCGGTAAGTGTTGTTGTTGTACTAAAAAGATCCTAAATCGCAAACTTATTGAGATTGCAGATATTACCGATCAAGTCGCTTAATTCGTTATTAAAAAATTCAAATACAAAAAAAGCAGCTTTATAAAGCTGCTTTTTTATGACCTAAATTTAGCTTACAGCTGAGACTGTAAGTAATTTTCAAGCCCCGTGTTTTGAATAAGTAATTGCTGGGTTTCTAGCCAGTCAATTTGTTCTTCCTGCTCGTTCAAAATATTATCAAGTGCTTCACGGCTAATATAATCTTTTTTGTTTTCAGCTAATTTAATGGCACTGCGCAAATCATCAATTGTATCGAGCTCAAAGCTCATATTTGCGGCAATCATTTCTTCGCTGTTTTCGCCAATGCGTAAACGGCCTAAGTCTTGTAAGTTAGGTAAGCCTTCTAAAAATAAAATACGCTCGATTAAACGGTCGGCATTTTTCATTTTTTGAATTGAAACTTTGTAGTCTGCTTTATCAAGCTGGCTAAAACCAAAATCTTTAAACATACGAGCATGCAAAAAGTATTGATTAATACCTACAAGCTCATTAGCGAGTACTTTGTTTAAAGCTGCTATAACGTCTTTATCGCCTTTCATACTTTATGCTCCTTACTCGCCCATTTGTGCTTGATGGTAGTTTTGTGTGCCAATTTTATCAATTAGACCAAGTTGTTGCTCTAACCAATAAACGTGATCTTCTTCGGTATCAAATAATAGCTTTTCTAATACTTCGCGCGACTGATAATCTTGTTGTTCTTCACAAATAGCAATTACCTCTTTAACACATGCCACTACTTCAAGCTCTAGTGTTAAGTCGTTCTGCATCATGCTTTTTACATCGTTACCAATTAAAAGGTCACGGCGTTTAGTCATGTTAGGCACGCCTTCTAAAAACAAGATGCGTTTGATTAACCAATCTGCGTGATCTTTTTCTTCTTCCATTTCATGGTTAAGGCGCGCATATAATTTATCTAAACCCCAGTCATCATACATTCGTGAATGAATAAAATACTGGTCAATTGCTGCTAACTCATTGGCTAGCAAAGTATTAAATGCATCGATTACTTTTTGATTACCTTTCATGATAAATCACCTTAACTATTTTAATTGTGCACAGTGTAGTTAAATCTACGTATTTTGCAAGTTTTTCTATAAAAATCATTGATTTACAATTGGTTTTGATTCTTATTTAAGTTTGCGTTATTGCTTGGTTTGTGTACAGTTTTGTATTTTTATTTAAAGGGTAATGCTATACCCACTTGTGCCGTTTGCACCATAAATAAACACCACTGAGTATAAAAAAAGCTAACGACAGTGATATTAAAAGCCATAAAAATTTTACAATTGGCCCTGCAAATGCGCCAGTATGAAACACATATTTAAAGTTCCATACATGGGTAACTGCATTTGCTTTACTGGCATCATACGCGCTAAGCACGTTAGCGTTATATGGGTTTACCCACACCCAGCTATAAGCGTGGCTTTCTCCTGGGTTTTGTAGGCGTAAAGCGATTGGGTCATCGTGTTTTTTAGGTAAGTAAATACGATACAAAATACCCTCAGGAAATACATCAAGGGCGTTATTTATTGCTTGGTCGTAGTTAGTAATTACTGCTGGTTTTGCTATCACTGTGGGCGCTTTAGGCCTATTTTGTACGTGAGAAAATGCCGCGGTTTCTACTAATGTTTTGGTCGCACTTTTCCAATTAAAGGTGATACCGGTAAAGGCAATAAGCATTAGCGGTAATAAAACATAAACACCAATCACGGTGTGTAGCTGATACATAAGTACTTTAAATTTGGCTTTAGGTTTAATCGCCAGTCGTTTTAGGCGGTTTTTAGGCTTAACCCATAAATAAAAACCCACTAACACATTTATTATTAATAATAGGGCACATACAGAGACCACGTTTTTTAGTGGTTTTTCACCAAAGACTGTTTCAAATAATAGCCAGCGATGCAAAGCAAGGGTAAAACCATACAGCGTGTCTTTTGTTTCGTATTGAAAAATTACTTTGCCCGTATACGGGTTTACACTGGCGTTACTGCCATCACCTAATCTAAATTGCCAGCTGGCATTAGGGTTACTGAGAGGCATAAAGCGGGTGATTTTTTTATCTGTTTGCTGCTGTACTGCGCGGATTAATTCTCCGTGGCTAAGCGTTTTGGTTTGTGGTTCTACCTGCCATTTATCGGGCTGAATATAATATTGTATGTCATTTGCATAGAGTAAAATGGCACCGCTAATACTGAGTATTAACAAAAAAAGGCCACTGAGTAAGGCAAGGTATAAGTGAATTCGACGTAACCAGATTTTCAAAAGTAATCTCTATAATAAGCAGTTACAGCGATTGTAAGTGATAGAACAGGTGTTTATCAATTTATAAAATGTGACCCTTTGTGTAAGCAAACTACTGTATATAAAACCGCGAACAACACGCCAAGCTTTAGACCCTTAAATAAAGTTTAAAAATTTAGTGGCTTTAAGTCAGTAAAAGTTCGTATGAGTAATGCGCTTTAATTTTTATAATAATGAAATAAACACCAGCTAAAAATTAAAATATGCACGGTTTGCGTTCTTGCTTATTTTTACGTGTAAATTTTAATTGCAACTTATTGATGTTTAAACTGTAATTATGTGATGTATTTAAACGCTTTGCGGGCTAAAACTTGCGTCTTTTAGGTTTTAGTGCATTAATATAAGTAATAAATAATACAATTACAGTTATTGGATATATAGCATGGTTGAAGGAAAAAAGTATGGGCTGCTAAATGGCACAGCTCAGTCTGTGCGTAGTAAGCTGATCATTACTTTTTTAGTTATTGCTATTGTTCCACTTTGCTTGCTGACCTGGTTTAGCTTACAGCACGTTAATAATACCTTGCAAAAAAATGCAAATGCAGAACTTCATGAATTAAGCTCTATCGCATCAGAGTTTGCTAATTTATGGTTTGATGATCACCTTACTGATTTATATACCTTTAAAAACCAGCTTTCTAATTTCCCGCTTGAACAAAGCAAATTAATAAATCATTTTGTTAATCAATATGACTTTGTAAACAGTATAGAAATTATCGCTGCATCGGCACTTAAGCAGCCCATTATCTCGCCTTACGGGCAGATAAACAAAGGTGAGCTTAGTACGCTTATAAATTCGGTTAATAGTTCAACGCCAGCCGCTTTTGGCTCTGTTATGTTAAATGGCAAACAGTTTAATATTGTGGCTATGCCTTTGCTTAATTCGGCGCAACAACTAGAGGGTGTAATTCTCACAGAAGTAAATATTAATGGCCTTTTAAAAAGCTTAAACACCATTCACAACATGCACAACGAAGTGAGTTTTTTTGTACTACATAATAATAAAATAGAGCGCTCTTCAGTAACAAATGCAGATGAGGCGCCTGTTTTTTCGCAAACGGCCCTCACCAGTAAGCAAGTGTTTGATTACGCCAGTGCCAACGGCACGACATACCATGCATATATTAGTGATTTAAATTTTTTAGGTGTGCAAGGGTGGCAACTTTTAGCAGCAAAACCTTTGCATATTATGCTCAAAGACTCTACTTATTATAAGCAGCTGGCTATTTTTACAAATGCAGTTTCTTTACTTCTCATTTTATGCGCAGCGTGGTGGTTTAGCCGGCGCTTAGCTAAGCCTTTAATTCAGCTTACCTCCGTAATGGCACGAATTACCAATGGCGAGAAAGTAAAGGTGCCTACTTTAACTGATAGCCACGAGTTAAATAGGTTATCAGTAGATCTTCAAAAAATGGTGGCATTTAAAGAAGAGCAGCAGAGCATATTGCAAAAGCAGCGCTCTGCTTTGCAAACTGCGTTTAAACAATTGGATGAGCAAAAAAGTGCCCTCGATGAGCATGCCATTGTTGCGGTAACAGATTTAGCGGGCACCATCACTTTTGTAAATAAGAAGTTTTGTGAAATTAGCGGCTATGAAGAACATGAGCTTATAGGCCAAAATCACCGCTTACTTAATTCAGGAAGGCACGACAAAGGCTTTTTTAAAAGCATGTATAAAACCCTTAAACGGGGTGAAGTATGGAACGGCCAAATTTGTAATAAAGCAAAACATGGCGGTTTCTATTGGGTAGACACCACCATAGCGCCATTTTTTGATGAGCACGGTAAACCGCAAAGCTATATAGCCATTCGTACTGATGTCACGCCATTAAAATTACAAGAGCTTGAACTGGAGCAGCACAAAACCCAGCTTCAGTTAGTCATAGATACCACCGCAGTAGGAATATGGGATTGGTTTATAGATACCAGCAAAGTGACGTTTAATAATCGCTGGGCAGAAATAATAGGCTATAAGCTCAGTGAGCTAGAGCCAACAACAATTGATACTTGGTATAAGTATGCACACCCTGATGATTTAGTTATTTCAGAGCAAAAATTAAAAGCGCATTTTAACGGTGATACAGACTACTATGTCAGCGAAGCGCGGATGAAACACAAAGATGGCCACTGGGTTTGGGTGCTTGATACTGCAAAAGTAGTCGACTGGAACTTAGATGGCTCGCCTCGTCGTATGATTGGCACACATTTAGATATTACCGAGCGCAAGCAAATTGAATCTGAACTACAGCATAGCCGCGATCGCTTTGCTTCTTTGGTGGCAAATATTCCAGGGGTAATTTATCGATGTAAGTATGATAAAGCTTGGACAATGTTGTATATGAGCGATCAAGTAAAAGATATAACAGGGTATGCGCCTGAAGACTTCATTAATAATAAAACACTTAGTTTTGTGGATATTATTCATGAGGGGGATAAAAAGGCTGAGTTACAAATAAGTACCTGCATTGCTCAAAAATTACCTTGGTCTATTGAGTACAGAGTAAAAAGAAATGATGGCAGTATTCGTTGGGTACACGAAAAAGGCCAAGCAATTTATGGTGATGACAACGAAGTCCTTTATTTGGATGGCTTTATTTTAGACATTACTGAGCGCCATAATACTCAAGTAGAAATTACCCGCCAACAAAACTTGCTTGAGGCAATGAGTAAACAAGGCCAAATTGGCGCATGGGAAATAAACCTTGAAAACCAAACCATGTATTGGTCAGACGAAGTAAAAGTTATACACGAAGTACCGCAAGGCTTTGAGCCTAGCATTGAAACAGCTATAAATTTTTATAAGCCAGGAGAGCATCGTGAGACAATTAGCACGTTATTTGAATGTGCGGTAACACTAGGTGAAAGCTGGAGTGTTGAGCTGATAATTTTAACTTATACCGGTAAAGAGCGCTGGGTTAAGTCGATGGGGCAGGCGGAATTTAAAGACGGTAAATGTGTGCGTGTGTTTGGCTCTTTTCAAAGTATTGATGCACATAAACGCCTAGAACTAGAAAGCGAAAAAGCAAACGCCTATAACAAAAATTTAGCCTCATTAACGGTCTCGCCAGAGGTACAAAATAGTGATGTTGCGCAAGTTAAAAAGCTGGCGATAAAGTCGATGGTGGAGGTATTAAATGTTGAGCGTGCCTCTATTTGGATATTTAACAAACAGTGCGACGAAATGGCGTGCCATGGTTTATATACAAATCAAGATGGATTTGTGGATTTTGACGGTGTTCTTAAAAAGGCTGATTTTCCAAGTTACTATGAGGCTATTTTTGAGCAAAACCTAGTGGCAATCGAAGATGTATATACGCATAAAGCAACCATTGAATTTACTCAAAGCTATACTCAACCATTAAATATTCAGTCGATGCTGGATGCGGTTATTTCATCAGGCTATGGAAATTTAGGTATTTTATGTGCAGAAACTGTAGGGGTTAAGCACATTTGGACGCAAAGTGAGGAGACTTATTTGCGCTCTTTGGCTACGTTAGTAGGTAGCACATTGGTCTCGCAAAAGCGTAAAGAAACCGCTGAAAAGCTAAAGGTTGCGTTGGTGCAAGCACAAGATGCTGCTGTAGCAAAAAGCCAGTTTTTAGCAACCATGAGCCATGAAATTCGCACGCCGATGAACGGCGTATTAGGCATGTTAGAGCTGGTAGAATTAGAGCCATTGAGTAAACCAATAGAAAAAAAGGTCGCTATTGCTAAAAGCAGTGCTCACTCCTTACTTGGTGTTATTAACGATATTTTAGATTTTTCAAAGGCGGAAGCAGGCAAAGTTGAGCTTGAGCATATACATTTTAATGCTCGCGACTTAATTGGCGAAATAGCTGAGGCACAAGCCTTTACCGCACAAGAAAAAGGCATTGAGATTATTTTAGATTTAGTTTCTTTGGAGCCTTCTCATTTAATGGGCGACCCTGGGCGCATACGTCAAGTGGTAACCAACTTAATTAGTAATGCGGTTAAATTTACCAGTCAGGGTGAGGTGGTAGTGAGCGCCTCTATAGAAAAAAACGAGCAAGACCTACTGCTAAATATAAAAGTAAAAGACTCAGGAATAGGCATAACCGAAGCAAAACAACAGCAATTATTTACCCCTTTTTCGCAAGTGGATGCATCAACCACACGGGAGTACGGAGGCACGGGGCTAGGGCTTGCTATATGTAAACAGTTATGTGAGCTAATGAATGGTAAAATTTCACTGGTGAGCAAACCTGGCAGAGGCAGCGAATTTACTGCAACCATGCAAGTGGCTCAAGGCATCGAAAAAGAACGTACTATCCCTAATATAAATATGAGTTCGTTAAATGTACTCGTAGTTGATGATAACGAAACTAACCGCTTAGTTATCTCTCAGCAATTAGGGCATTGGGGGGCTAATGTTACGCTTGCTAGTAGTGCAAAACAGGCGCTTGAACTTTGTGCACAGCGCATAGAAAAAAACCAGCCTATGTTTGATATTGCCGTGCTAGATATGCAAATGCCAGAAATGGATGGTATGGAGCTTTGTAAATTATTAAAAGCCCATGATGATTATAAAGCCATGCCACTGGTAATGATGACCAGTATTGCAGGCATGGAAGGTGCACAGCGCTATTCAAAAATTGGTTTTCAGGCGTATTTTCCTAAGCCAGTTACAACCGCTGATTTAATATCTGCGTTATCGGTTATTACAAGTTCAGACAGCACTGAACCCCTTCCTCTAGTGACCCCAGGGTATATTTCGTCACTAAGAAAAGAAAAATCAGACACACCTGCAAAAATTTTATTAGTTGAGGATAACCCCGTTAATCAGCATGTTTCTACACTTATGCTTAAAAAGCTAAATTGCGAAGTGATACTGGCGCAAAATGGTCAAGAAGCCATAGATACTTTAAGTGAGCATAACGAGGGGTATTTTGATTTAGTATTAATGGATTGCCAAATGCCGGTAATGGATGGCTTTGACGCCACGGCTAATATACGAGACGGTATGGCAGGGGGTGAGCACAAAGCAATAAAAATAATTGCCCTAACCGCCAATGCAATGGACTCAGATAAAGAACGTTGTATAGATGCCGGTATGGATGATTACTTAACTAAACCCATACAGCTTGATATTTTAAAAGAAAAAATAGAGCAGTACTTTTAGGATTAATAACATGAGTAAACAAATACAAATACGCGATGCTAAAAAAAGCGACGCGCCAACCATTTTACAGTTTATTACCGAACTGGCTATTTACGAAAAAGAACCCGATGCAGTAAAAACAGATGAGCAGGCAATTATAAAAACATTGTTTAGTGAGGGGGCAACAGCACATAGTGTTATTTGCCTTGAAAATGATGAGCCTATTGGCTTTGCGGTGTATTTTTATAATTACTCTACTTGGCTGGGTAAAAATGGCTTATATTTGGAAGATTTATACGTAAGCCCTGATAGCCGAGGCAATGGTGCGGGTAAATTAATAATGAAGCACCTGGCTAATAAAGCCATAACAAATGACTGTGGACGTTTTGAGTGGGTAGTACTGGATTGGAATAAACCCGCTATAGATTTTTATAATAGCATAGGGGCAAAAGCCCAAAACGAATGGATAATCTACCGCTTAGCAGGCCAAGACTTACTCGATTTTGCAGAGCAGTAATTATACTAAGTCGCTTAATTAAGTGGGTTAGTATGATACTTTTAAAATAAGTTGAGTGCCGAAAACGGCCAGTGTCTGCTTTAAAAATTGTTATGCTGAGTTACGTTTTATTGCGGATTGGTATCAGACCCTACATGAATAATCAGTATTGGCAAAGAGCACGGCAAAGCCGCGATGCACGATTTGATGGCTTATTTTACGTTGCGGTAAAAAGCACCGGCATTTATTGTCGGCCAATCTGCCCCGCGCCCACCGCCCACGAAAAAAATGTGGTGTATTATCAATATGCGCACAGCGCAGCACAAGCTGGTTTTAGGCCATGTATACGTTGCAGACCCGATAGTGCTCCGGGCAGCGCTGCTTGGCAGGGGGTAAAAACGACCGCACTTAGAGCTAAGCAGTTAATTGATTTAGGAGATACCTGTAATTGCGAAATGCTAGCTACTCGTTTGGGTATTACCAGTCGTTATTTGCGGCGCATATTTAATCAGCACTTTGGTGTGTCTGTTACTCAGTACCGGTTATTTAATCAGTGCCATTTTGCTAAAAAGCTCATTCAAGAGACCACATTGCCCATAACCGATATTGCATTTGCTGCTGGTTTTAAAAGTGTGCGTCGTTTTAACGATGCTTTTTTACAACAATTAAATATACCCCCATCAAAGCTCAGAAAATCAAAAAAAGAGGCAACCCCTGTGATTGTATTAACTCTCCCTTTTAGACCGCCTTACAATTGGCAAGCTTTGCATAGCTTTTTGTCAAAGCGGCTAATAGAGCCTATGGAGTGGATAACCCCAACCAGTTACGGGCGAACGTTTAAGCTAAAAGGGGCGGTAGGTTATTTTAATGCGCACTTTGAGGTACAAAATAACCATTTCAAAGTTGAAATAGTAATAAATAATACCGAGCACTTACAAAAAGTAATTAATAATATACGCCGTGTGCTGGATGTAGATGCCGACATAAACCACATTGAAAGCCACTTAAAAAACAGTATTAATGATGCGTTTACATTAAGCAAAGGGCTACGCTTACCTGGGATTTGGTCAAGTTTTGAAGCTGGGGTTAGGGCTGTATTGGGCCAACAAGTTAGCGTGGGGGCAGCGCACACTTTAGTAACAACGCTGGTCACAGAGCGCGGCGACAAACTCGCTGATAAAGTGTATTTTCCACAGCCGGAGGATTTAGCTACATGCGACTTTGAATTTTTTAAAATGCCACAAGCGCGTAAAAATGCTTTAAAAAATTTAGCGCAGTATTGCGCAGATAACCCGAATAATAGCCTTTTAGATAATTGGCTCGATATAAAAGGCATAGGCCCTTGGACAGTTAACTACGCAAAACTGCGCGGGCAAAGTAACCCAGATATACTATTAGCCGGTGATCTAGGGGTAAAAAAAGCGTTACTAAGTGCTAAGCAGTTTAACCCAGAGCTGAGCGCACCATTTCGCTCGTACTTAACATTTCAACTATGGCAGCAACTTTCATGATTATACAGACCGCTATTTCAAGCCCAATTGACGATATTATTATTCAAGCGACTGAACACGGGGTGAGCTATGTTGGGTTTTTCCCAAAAACACATTACAGCCATACACCCGTTGAGCAAGTAACAAATGGTGCGGTTTTAATCTGCGTAAAACAATTAAACGAATACTTTAATGGCCAGCGCAAAACCTTTAATGTGCCATTAGATACACAAGGAACGCCTTTTCAAAATGGTGTGTGGCAAGCACTGCTCAGCGTCCCTTTTGGCAAAACCATGACCTACGGCGATATAGCTAAACAATTAAATAATCCTAATGCGGTCAGAGCAGTAGGGGCTGCAAATGGTAAAAACCCCATTAGTATTATTGTGCCGTGTCATCGAATTATTGGTGCAAACTCAAAGCTTACAGGGTATGCCGGTGGCCTTGAGAGAAAAAGTTGGCTACTAAAGCATGAAGGAATAATTTAATAGTTACAGAACTGGCAGCTTTATTATCACACGCTACAATTTACATTATTTACTAATAAAAATTATTATGAGTATCAGCGGCTTAAATTATTTATTTATAATTGGTATGATGTTTTCTTCTGCAGTGTTTGCTAACCCTCAAACGCTTATATTTTGCTACGAAGATAAAGATGTAGCACCTATGTTTTTAGGTGTTGGGCAAGAAGTCCCTATAGATAACCCTGGCGCTTCAATTGAAATTTTAAAGCAATTGGATGCGGAGATACAAAATGTGGTCATTTCATTTGTTAGAAAACCATGGCGCAGATGCCTAAACGATTTAGAACTCAACCGAGTTAATGCCGTTATTGCCAGTTATCGTGCTGGGCGTGAACGTTTTGCTGTGTACCCTACAAACGAAAAAGGGGTATTACTAGAAAAATTTGCAGTGAGTCGTTTTAGTAGCTGCTTAATAGGGCGGGCTCGTTTTCATAAACAATGGAAAACGCGTGAAGTATTTCAAAATAAAGCATTCACTATCGCCATTCCTAATGGCTATGGCTTGAACAGCGCACTAAAAGAAGAGCCTTTTTACATCCATAATACGTTTTCAAAAGACAAAGCATTTGAATTACTTGATAAAGGAGTTGTACAGGCTAGTGTTGATTTATGCCAAGTAGATGATTTAAAAGTTTCGAGCTATCAACATAAAGGGAGCGATGTAAAACCCCTTTACCCACCTTATGAAACAACCGACGGTTATTTAATTTTTTCAAAGCAGTTTTACCAGCAAAATAGCCAGCTTAGTAAAGAAATATGGCAATGGTTAGCGCGCTTTGACAGTGCTCCAATTTATATAAAATATCTGCAAACTGTTGAGTAATAAGAAAATCAAAGCGCTTATTAACTAAAATAGAGATATGAAATTGGTATTAATCGCATATTAAGGTAGCATAAGCGCACTTTTTATCTTAAGGCACGGCAATGGCTCAATTATACTTTTACTACTCTGCGATGAATGCGGGTAAATCTACCACCTTATTACAATCGGCGTTTAACTATCGTGAGCGCGGTATGGAGCCAGTTATTTTAACGGCTGCAATTGATAACCGCTCTGGTGTAGGAAAAGTATCATCTCGTATTGGTCTGCAAGCTGAAGCACATATATTTGATGAATCTAACAATGTATTTGATTTGATCCAAACCCTTCAAAACGAAAAAAAACGCCACTGTGTATTGGTCGACGAATGCCAGTTTTTGTCAAAAGAGCAGGTGATGCAGTTAACCGATGTAGTGGATGAATTAGGTATTCCGGTATTGTGTTACGGCCTTAGGAGCGACTTTAGAGGTGAGTTATTTATTGGCTCACAGTATTTATTAGCATGGGCCGATAAATTAGTTGAGCTTAAAACGGTGTGTCATTGCGGGCGCAAAGCAAATCATGTGCTGCGTACAGATGAAAACGGCAATGCGATTGCCGATGGTAACCAAGTAGAAATTGGCGGCAACGACCGATACGTTTCGGTGTGCCGCAAACATTATAAAGCAGAATTAAATATGGGCCGTTAAAGTATTTAAAAATGTATCAATATCTTCGCGCGTAATATCTAAATGCGTGACCAGCCTAAGCTGCTTGCTTGGGCTAATTAATATACCTTGCTGTTTAAGCGCTTGTGCAAGTTCTTCAATATTAATACTACTACTGTACGTTGCATACACCATATTAGTGGTGTTGCTCATATCTACAGTAAAACCGCTTAATTCATTTAACTTTTGAGCTAAATAACGCGCATTAGCGTGATCTTCTTGCAAGCGATTTACATTGTGCTCAAGTGCGAATTGCCCTGCCCCTGCAAGCATTCCTGCTTGGCGCATGCCACCACCGAGTACTTTTCTCCAGCGCCTAGCTTTATCAATCAATGCTTGTGAGCCTAATAATAACGAGCCGACTGGCGCACCTAAGCCCTTAGATAAGCAAATTGAGACAGAATCAAAGTGCTTTGTAATTGTAGTTATATCAACATTTAGCTCAACGGCTGCATTAAACGCACGCGCGCCATCTAAATGTAGTGCTAAATTATGTGTATTAACAAAGTCGCGAGCTTGGGCTAAGTACTCAAGCGGGAGCACTTTTCCACCAATGGTGTTTTCGAGGCTAAGCAACCGAGTTTTAGCAAAGTGGCAATCATCGGGTTTTATTGCCGCAGCAATTTTACTAAAAGGGAGAGTCCCATCAGCTTCGTTTTCGATAGGTTGTGGTTGAACAGACCCTAAAACGGCTGCGCCACCGCCTTCAAACTTATAATTATGGGCATTTTGCCCACAAATATATTCATCTCCGCGTTCGCAATGTGCCATTAACGCCAGTAAATTAGCTTGTGTGCCAGAGCTGCAATAAAGCGCAGCATCAAAGTTAAAACGCTTACACGCGTATGCTTCTAATTGGTTTACGCTAGGATCATCCCCGTACACATCATCGCCTACTGGCGAGTTGTACATTACTTCGCGCATAGCTATTGACGGTTTAGTAACTGTGTCTGAGCGAAAATCTATCATTATTGTTATTCCTTTATTAGGGCCTTTTTATTTTGTGGGTTTACACAAGTTCTTCAAAAATGTGTTCGCGAGTGGCTTTATCAAAATAACTCCAGGCAATAAAACGACTTACTTTTTGCCCTTGTGCCATATTTATAATTTTATATTCAGCAATAGGGAGGGTGTTTAGTTTTTTTTCTAAGGTAGTAAGGGTTTCTTTTTTTGAAACAAGCGATGTAAACCATATAACTTGCTCTGCAAATTGCTCGCTTTCGGTGATCATATTACTGATAAACTGCGCTTCACCCCCCTCGCACCATAGCTCATTATTTTGCCCGCTAAAATTAAGGGTGTTTTTAGGTGATTTTCCTAAGTTTTTCCATTTTCGCTCAGTGCCTTTGTTAGCCTCGTCCGCGCTTGCGTGAAACGGAGGGTTACATAGAGTTACGTGAAATAAATCTTTTTGATTAATAATACCCTTAAAAATAGAAGATGCATTTTTTTGATGCTTTAGAGTGATTTTCAAGCTATTAAACTGGGTAATTTGCTTTGCTATTTTTATTGAGTTTGCATCTATATCACTCCCAGTAAAGTGCTAGTTGTATTCGTGAGTCCCTGTGAGTGGGTAAACCAAATTAGCACCGGTACCAATATCAAGTGCTTTAATTTGACGCCCTATCGGTATTTTTTTTTGATTATCTACGCTTAATAAATCGGCCAAGTAATGTATGTAATCTACTCGCCCTGGAATAGGGGGGCATAAGTTTTGATCCGGTATATCCCAAAACTCAATATTATAGTGCGCTTTTAACAGAGCTTGATTCAGTGTTTTAACGGCTTTGTTATTGCTAAAATCTATACTTTTATTGCCCGCGGGTGTTACCACTATAAAAGGTGCTAACGCATTATGTTTTTCGCATAATAAGTCT